>JBBSSE010000006.1:0-20054 GCA_038242375.1 Chitinophagales bacterium | reverse complement strand
TTGAATAACCATTAAATGTGACCCGGTTCCTATACCCAAAAGACTTGTCAATTTTTATTTTATGCCCTACCGGCACATAAATCGTTACTTCCACTTGTTGATTGCGGAATTTATCTGTTTTGTTGATCGTGATGGCTTTATCCATTAGTAATACAGAATCCTGTTGCATGAGGGAAAATGGAATTAATGCCGCAAGAGTATCAGCATCACGACGGGTATTGCCATTTGCAAATTTCATCACTGTCACCTTAAAACTATCGGAAACTGATTTTTTTATTCTGATGTTTACATTGCCGATCAAAGCCGTATCATCAGCTATTCCATACGTAGCAAATGGTTCTAATCTAAACCAGGAATTTCGACGATATTTTTCATTTTGAACAGATTTTACAAGTAGTAAAGATGTTTCCGGTTTACTTAAAGCGATAGTTTCCTCATTCATTGAACTGATTCCTTTAAAATCGCGTGTTACGGATGCTATGAGAAAGATGAGGCATACCCAACCAAGAACCCACAATCCACCGAATGCCCAGCCCATGAAATTATTTTGACTTTTTACACGTGCGAACCTTCTGACTATAAAAGTGATAATTCCTATTACCGGAACTGCTACAAAAAATATCAGCGTGCCCCAGGCATATACAGATTGCCAACCATCATTTAATACGAAATCTTTTAAAGGAAATATTCCGATTGCTACAACAGCTAATGACAGAAGAGCAAGTATTAATGCAAGCGCTATACAACCTAAAATGAAGTAAAGGAAAACCTTCAGTAAAGTAACGATGATGTCACCTAATTTACCACCCGTTCTCATACTTGCCTGGTGAATATCTTTTCCTATCTGAGCGCCTTTTTCTGCTGCTACATTTCCTGCTTCCACACCCATTTTTCCCACCCTTTCGCCCACATCTTTCATTTCCTGCAGTACAGAGTTTTTAATTGAATTTAAATCGACCTTTTCTCCTTTCATTTCCAGCTTTTCAGAGGTAGTATGTGCTTCAGGTATTACCAGCCAAAGAATGATATACACAATTATAAATCCGGGACTAAAGCTAAATATTCTAAAGATTCCAAAATACCAGCTATGATTCACCACTAAAGAAAATAAGGGTAGTAAAAAGATTACTCTGAATATCCATGGGTTTAAATTGAAGTATGTTCCAAATCCGCTGCAAACACCGCCAATAATCTTTTCATCCGGATTGCGATACATCCTTTTCCTGACACCATTCTGAAGTCCGATACTTCCGGGTACAAAAATCCAAAGGATCAGGTACAGAAGAAAACCAACGCCGGTAACCCCGAATAAAACAAACAATACCCTTACTATTACAGGATCTATATTGAAATAGGCTGCCAAACCACTACAAACACCACCCAGGACTTTATTGTTTTCATCCCTGTATAAAGACTTGTTGCGATAATTGTTGAAATTGAAACTAGAGTCTTCTTCCTTTTTTTCTTTATTTTCTGTGAATGGGCCTTCGGCTTCGCTGCTTAATTCATTTTCTTCGAGATCTTCAGGTCTGCCGATATTTTTGATGATAGCATTTACATCATCATCTGTAATACAGGTTGTTCCTGCTTTCAAGCGTTCATTAAATAGTTCACTGATGCGGCTTTCAATATCATTGACAATTTCATTGCTGCCTTCTTCATGAGAAAAATACCGGCGAAGACTTTCTATATATTGTTTCAGCAATTCATAACTACTTTCCTCAATTGGTATAATCGTACCCTGGAAATTTATGTTGATTACTTTTTTCATTTTATGCTGTTTTTTGTTGAGTTGATTTTTATTTTTTTTCTTTTCCCGTTATAGTATCCACCGCTCCGGCCAGTTGAAGCCAGGTTGTTTCCAATTCTTTGTAAAATTCAGCGCCTTTCTCCGTCAGGGAAAAGTACTTTCTTGGTGGCCCGCTGTTACTTTCTACCCAACGGTAAGTAAGTAATTCGGAATTTTTTAACCGGGTCAGTAAAGGGTACAATGTGCCTTCCAGTATATTCAGGTCGGCGGCACGCATCATATCTATAATATCACTGGGGTAAGCTTCCCCCAATTTTATAACAGACAAAATGCAAAACTCCAGTACCCCTTTTCGCATCTGACTTGCTGTGTTTTCAATATTCATCGGTTTGTTTTTTTACTTAAAAAAAGAGTTATTGTCCTTTTTGATAACGCAAAGATATACACTTTTACAATACTGTGCAATACATACTACCTGTCTTTTGAAGGTAGCTGATTTAAAATTTATGGGTAAAATCGACGAAATGCGCTGTGGTAAAGGATTTTGTATTTTTTGCATGAAAGAAAAATATTTTAAAATAAATGTTAATCGGTTAAAAATTCTGTTGAATGGAAGGAAACGGGATCTTTTTAGTGTAATTTTTGAAGGGTTTATTTATACAAATAATCCTTTTTAGGTCAGGAATTATTAAAAGTTGATTAGAGATTTTGATTCTTTTAACTGATAATAAATGGAAGGAAGCGTTATAAGTTTAGAAGGAAATTTTGCTTCCTCGCAAGAGGAATAAATTCATAGCTTTATATATATATAAATTCTGATTTTATTTTCTAAAAATATCGTTTATGAATAAGAAAAAAGATTCTTTAGGTAGGCCTGGAATCGGAACATTTATAGATCCGCTCACCGATTTTGGATTTAAATTTTTATTTGGTCGTGAACCGAGCAAAGATTTATTGATTGATTTCTTGAATGAACTTTTCAAAGGAAGAAAAGTGATCACAGATCTCATCTATAATAAGAACGAGCGCCATGGGCCAAGAGCAGATAGCCGGACAATTATCTTTGATCTTACCTGTACAGGGCAAGATGGGGAACAATTTATTATAGAGATTCAGCGCATCAAACAGAAATTCTTTAAGGACCGGGCAGTGTATTATACTTCACGATTAATCCATGATCAGGCTCCTAAGGGTGGTGCATGGGATTATTCCCTTAAAGAAGTTTACTTCATAGGATTGATGGATTTTTTTCTGGAGGATTCCGATAAAGATGAATTTCTGCATTGGGTACGCCTTACTTATGAGAAATCAGGAAAAGAATTTTACAGTAAATTAGCTTATATCTTCATAGAAATACCTAAATTTACAAAGACAGAAAAGGACCTGAAAACCGGTGTGGATAAATGGATGTTTGTCTTAAAAAACATGAGCGGGATGCAAAAGATCCCGGCAATTTTAAACACAAGGATATTTTCAAAGCTGTTTAATATAGCTTCGATATCCAAATTAACAAAGGAGGAATATATGAGCTACGAAAAAGACATGAAGGCATCGTGGGATGAATATGCCACAAGAATGACTATAGAACATGATCGTGAAGAAGCTCTTGAAAAAGGCATAGAAAAAGGTATAGAAAAAGGCATAGAAAAAGGCATAGAAAAAGGTAGAGAAGAGAAAAGTATAGAAATGGTTAAAAACTTACTTTCAGCCAAAAAGTTTTCCATAGAAGAAATTGCAAATTTTGCAAACGTGCCTGAAGCTTTTGTCCTAAAAGTGAAAAAGGACATGAAATGATCATATACTGAAGTATCAATCAACCTTCGAATAGATATTCTCAAAGCTGTTTAATATAGCTTCGGTATCCAACTTAACAAAGGAGGAATATATGAGTTACGAAAAAGACATGAAGGCATCGTGGGATGAATATGCCACAAGAATGACTATAGAACATGATCGTGAAGAAGCTCTTGAAAAAGGCATAGAAAAAGGTAGAGAAGAGAAAAGTATAGAAATGGTTAAAAACTTACTTTCAGCCAAAAAGTTTTCCATAGAGGAAATTGCAAATTTTGCAAACGTGCCAGAAGCTTTTGTTCTAAAAGTGAAAAAGAATATGAAATGATCATATCCTGATGTTTCACATCAACCTTCGAATAGATATTTTCAGAGATGTTTAGTAAAGGTTCAGTATGCAATTTAACAAAGAAGAAATATATGAGTTACGAAAAAGACTTGAAGGAAATCTGGGATGAATATGCTACCAGAAAAACATTGGAGGAGGAACACACAGTAGCACTGGAAGAAGCAAAAGAACAGGGAATTGAGAAAGGAAGGGAGAAAGAAAGGGAAGAAATAGTCAGGAATCTCCTTTTAACCCAAAAATTTACTGTTGAAGAAATTGCCAATTTTCCCGTGTTACAGAATCAATTGTTCGCAAAGTTAAAATGGAAATGAAAAATGGATCATGAAAAAGCATTGATTTCATAGAATTCAAAACTCTCCTAAAGTAATAAAATAAGGAATGAAATTTTCTCAAGGAAATTTTCAAAACTGTTTAATATAGCTTCGATATTCAACTAAACAAAGGAGGAATATATGAGTTACGAAAAAGGCCTTAAACCATCATGGGATGAAAATACTATTAAAAAGACCATCGGGTATGAACACACGGAGGCAATAGAGATGGCAAAAAAAGTAGCATGGAAAGAAGGATGGGAAATAGGGTGGAAAATCGGATGGAAAGAAGGAAGGGAGCAAATAATCTATGTAGTAGTCAGGAATATCCTTTCATCCCAAAAAATTTACAGTAAAAGAAGTTGCAAATTTTGCGCAGGTTTCCGAAATATTTGTATGTAAAGTAAAAAAAGAAACCAATAATCAATCTTGATAAGTCTGATGATTTTTAATCAGATCATTTACAAATTTTTTTTTAAAATCAGAAAAGAAATACAATTGTTTTTCCTCAAAGCATATTGTTCTATAGAATCCTATTAACAGTCAGATTCTTTAAAGTGGAGTAAAAGAAAATCTTTTCTATATCTGGTAATCATTTCCGGGCACAACTATTGTGAATTTTAAATTCACCTCCATTTTAGCTTTCAATCCTTAAAATCCATTTACGTAATTTTGTACACAAATAAATAATATGAAAGACACTCAATACGATTTTGGCATGATTGGCCTCGGAGTAATGGGAAGTAATTTATTACTTAACATGGCTGACCATGGATTTTCAGTAATCGGTTACGATAAAGATTTAAAGAAAACAGAACTCTTAAAGAAATCAGCAACAAAAGATACAGAAGTAGAAGGTGTTAATACACTGAAAGAAATGGTTTCCCGTCTTAAAACCCCGCGCAAGTTAATGATGCTTGTACCAGCAGGTAATGCGGTTGAAAGTGTGATCAATGAACTGAAACCATTATTGGAAAAAGGAGATATAGTCATTGATGGAGGTAATTCACATTATACAGATACTCTAAGGCGATTGAATGAATTAAAAAATGAAGGTTTTCATTTTATGGGAATTGGTATTTCCGGCGGAGAAGAAGGTGCGCGCCGCGGCCCAAGTATTATGCCCGGTGGAAATGAGGAAGCGTATAATAAAGTAGCGCCTATCCTGGAAGCAATTGCAGCAAAAGTAAATGATGAACCTTGTGTGGGATATTTAGGAAAAGGTGCTGCAGGACATTATGTAAAAATGGTTCATAATGGTATTGAGTATGCTATCATGCAACTGATCAGTGAGTGTTATGATATTATGCATCACGGATTACAATTGTCAAATGAAGAAATGCACGAAGTATTTAAAGAGTGGGATGCCGGAGAAATGAAATCATTTTTATTAGAAATAACTGCTGCGATCTTTGCGCATAAAGATGAAAAATCGGACAAAGACCTGATCGATTTTATCGGAGACAGGGCTGGTGCAAAAGGTACAGGAAAATGGACATCACTGGAAGGTCTCAATTTACCGGTACCCGTACCTACCATAGATGCGGCTGTGATGATGCGCAATCTTTCCAGCCTGGTAGAAGAAAGAAAAGAGGCCGATGAATTATATAGGACAAGTATAGAAAAAATAGAAATTTCTAAAGAAGAATTTCTGCCTCTTTTGCATGATGCTTTGTATTTTGCCACCATCATTAGTTATGCACAGGGATTGGCGATGATCACTAAAGCTTCAAAAGAATTGGAGATGGATATACCATTGCCAAAAGTAGTGGATGTCTGGCGCGGAGGATGTATTATAAGGTCAGCTTTATTAGGCATTCTGAAAAATGCCTACAAGAACGCAGATTTGAAAAATGTGATGCTCGATAAAACAATTTCTGAATTAATACAGGATAAATTACCAGCCATTCAAAAAATAGTTAGTCTTGCCGGTGGAAACAATTATGCAATGACAGGGTTGATGGCTTCCTTAAATTATTTCAATGCATATAGACGCCGGTTTTTACCGACCAACTTAATCCAGGCGCAGCGTGATTTTTTTGGAGCACATACCTATGAGCGAACTGATGAAGAAGGAATCTTTCACACCGAATGGCAACAACCAACACCACATAAAACTATCAAATAGAAATTCTTTATATGTTAGACTATAAAAAATTACAACCTACTTTACTCTTCATTTTTGGCGGAAGCGGCGATTTGAATTACAGGAAATTAACTCCAGCACTGTACAATCTTTATTTAGATGATGCTATGCCGGATGTATTTTCTATTATAGGGATTGCGCGTTCACCTTATACGGATGCAGATTATAAAAAACACCTGAAAGAAGGTATAGATCAGTTTTCCAGGATAAAAGACACCAACGGAAGTTGGAAAGAATTTTCGAAGCACATACAGTATATGAAAATGGATGTGAGTGATAAGAGTCATTATAAACTTATTGAAGAAGAGACAAAAAAACGTGAGAAAGAAGGTGGACTCCATTTCAATATTGTTTTTTATATGGCCGTTGCTCCCCAACTGGTACCGGTGATCGTAAAGGAATTAGGGAAATTAGATTTTTGTCATGAAACGAAATGTACCCGTATCGTGGTAGAAAAACCATTCGGCCATGATCTGGAAAGTGCTATTGAGATGAATACAATGCTTTCAGATCATTTTAAAGAAGAACAGATCTACCGGATTGACCATTACCTGGGAAAAGAAACGGTGCAAAATCTTTTGGCTCTTCGGTTTGCCAATTCATTATTTGAACCTATCTGGAACCGGAATTATATAGATCATATTCAAATAACCGCTGCAGAAACTGTGGGAGTTGAAGGACGTGGAGGGTATTATGAAGGTGCCGGAGCTTTAAGAGATATGATTCAAAACCATATCCTGCAACTGTTATGTATGATCGGAATGGAACCTCCTGTTTCATTTAATGCCAATGAGATCAGGAATAAAAAAGTTGACGTACTAAATGCTATACGCAGAATAAAAAATGATGAGGTTCAGGAATATGCTGCCCGTGGACAATATAGCTCCGGATGGATGCAAGGAAAAAAGGTTCCTGGTTACCGGGAAGAAAAAGGAGTAGATCCGGGATCAAATACAGAGACATTTGCAGCAGTTAAGTTTTTTATTGATAACTGGCGTTGGCAGGGAGTTCCTTTCTACGTTCGCACAGGTAAGCGCATGCATGAAAAATCTACAGAAGTGACCATTCAGTTTAAGCGGGCCCCTGATTTTGCTTTCCCGAAGGAAGCTACTGAAACATGGCGTCCAAACCGGATGTCTATTGGTATTTCTCCGGAAATGGATATTTGCTTACGCTTTCAATCTAAGCGACCCGGACAGGCAATGGTTTTAAATCCGGTGGATATGGTATTTAATTATGAAGATGCGTATAAAGGGCAGGAACCTGAAGCCTACGAAACACTTTTATATGATGTAATGGATGGTGATGCCACTCTCTTTATGCGTGCCGACCAGGTAGAAGCAGCATGGGAAATTGTCATGCCGATCATAAATGTCTGGGCTGCACGAAAACCAATGGATTTTCCGAATTATTCACCGGATGCATGGGGACCGGAAGATGCAGAAGCTTTGATAGCACGGGATGGAAATAATTGGATCATACAACGCCATGAAAAAAGAAAACCTCAATAGAATAAAAGTATCAAACAAAATATTATACCTCAAGGAAAGTGAATTAAATCAGTGTTACCCTTTCGTTACAAAGAAGGGATTCCCGTTTGTGCCAAATTTGTTTTAAATTTAGTTTGAAAAAACCTTTGGTAGTCGACGAAAAAAATACAGATTTTATTAACAGAAAATGCCGGTTTATACGGCGATCGGGTAAAATTACTGATCAGTAATGGCTATTTTCGGAAAAATTGAAATAGAGTTTTTTTAATAAATAAGGGCATTTTATCATCTTAAAACAAACGCATATGAAACTACACATTTATAAAAACAAAGAAGAAATGAGCGAAGCTTTGGCTTCATGGATGTGTGAAGTAATAGAGAGCACCTTAAAGGAACAGGAATATTTCACTCTGGTATTGTCCGGAGGGTCCACGCCGCAGCTATTATATAAAACGCTTGTTTCAGATAAGTTTAAAGATAAAATTAATTGGAGCCGGATACATGTTTTTTGGGGCGATGAAAGAGCTGTTCCTTATGCTGATGAGCGTAATAATGCAAGAATGGCACATGAACTTTTATTAAGTAAAGTAGATATTCCTGCGAACCACGTACACATTATGCGTACGGATATCGAACCAAATTTTTCCACCGATGCCTACAGGAAAATGTTGCACGATTTTTTTGATAATACTTCTACTACGTTTGACCTGGTGCTTTTGGGCATGGGTGATGATGGACACACCCTGTCACTTTTCCCTGGTTCTCCCATCATTGAAGAACATAAACATTGGGTGAATTCCGTATATAATCAGGAACAGGAAATGTACCGTATAACTCTTATGCCCAAAATTGTAAACAGGGCTTCAAAAATTGCCTTTATGGTAGATGGAGAAAAGAAAGCAAAAATGCTTCAACAGGTTTTACAGGGCGAATATAAACCTTCAGAATTTCCGTCCCAGATCATTAAACCCGAAAAGGGAGAACTCCATTGGTTTGTGGATGAAGCGGCCGCACAGGATCTGCATTCATTTTAATCCGGAATTATAATTCCTAAGTATGCTTATCTATTTTTTTTGACCGATTACTTTTTATACTATTTTACCTGATTTTAAATGGAATAATTTTTCTAAAAAATTGTCAGGGGGGGCTCTTTGTCTTTTCAATACCTGATTTCCGGTTGATTTAAAATTCAGAATGATTTGGGAAATTTATATTTTTACCCAAACACTTAAATAGATTGAATGGGGCATTTACCTGGCTTAATTGAAGATCTTGCTTTAATACTTATTACAGCAGCAATCACTACTTTATTATTCAGAAGAATAAAGCAGCCGCTTGTATTGGGGTATATTATTGCCGGGTTCCTGGTGAGTCCACATCTTTCCTTGACTCCTACTATAGTTGATACTGCTAATGTAAAAACTCTGGCTGAAATTGGTGTAATATTTTTGTTATTTAGTCTTGGCCTGGAATTCAGTTTTAAAAAATTGATCCGGGTTGGGGGAGCTTCCTCCATAACGGCTTTTGTAGAGATTGTCTTTATTACACTTACCGGCTACGCTTTGGGTAAATGGATGGGATGGTCGGTGATGGATAGTCTTTTTTTAGGAGGGATGCTTGCAAGTTCATCTACGACAATTATTTTAAAAGCATTTGATGAATTGGGTATCAAAACCAAACAATACGCCCGCGTTGTGTTTGGTGTTTTAATCGTCGAAGATATTGTTGTGATCTTACTGATGGTTTTGCTCTCTACCGTCGCTGTTACCAAGCAGTTTGAAGGAGCGGAAATGCTTTTTACTGTGGCAAAATTATTGTTCTTCCTTGCTCTTTGGTTCATTGCCGGCATATTTTTGTTGCCAACCTTTTTAAAAAGAGCCAAGAAGTTTTTAGACGATGAAACGCTCTTAATCTTATCGATTGGTTTATGTTTAGGCATGGTGGTTATTGCCACCCAGGTTGGTTTCTCTGCAGAACTTGGTGCATTTATTATGGGGTCTATTTTAGCAGAAACAACCAAAGCAGAGAAAATTGAAGGACTTCTAAAACCCGTCAAAGATTTATTCGGAGCTATATTTTTTGTTTCTGTCGGAATGCTGATTGACCCTGAAATGATTATTGAATACCGGTGGCCGGTTCTGTGGGTAACTCTGCTGACACTTTTTGGAAAATTTTTTAGTACAACCATCGGAGCGTTATTATCCGGGCAACCATTAAAACAGGCGGTGCATGTGGGAATGAGTATGGCCCAGATTGGAGAATTTGCTTTCATAGTAGCCACGTTGGGTTTAACCCTTGGAGTGATCAGTGATTTCTTATTTCCTGTAGCCGTAGGCGCTTCTGCGATAACTACATTTACAACTCCTTATATGATCCGGTTTGCGCCGAAATTTTATCAGTTTATTGAAAGGAATTTACCTGATAGCGTTTTGAAAGTGCTGAATAATTATTCTTCCAGTACGCAAAATATTCAGGCGGAAAGCGACTGGAAAAAGGTCATGAAAGCCTACCTTAATATCACGTTGACAAATGGGATTGTTTTATTGGCTCTCATGCTTTTAACTACAAATTTTTTCATTCCTTTTTTGAATAAAAATATAGAAGATCCGATTATCAGAAGTATTGTCGGGCTTGCCGTTTCTATTTTAATTGCTGCACCATTTCTCTGGGCGCTTATGGCTCAAAAGCCCACAAATGCGGCCTACAAAGAATTGTGGCTTGATAAAAAGTACAGTCGTGGGCCCCTTTTAGTCATTGAAGTATCAAGAAATATTCTTGGAATTGTTCTTATTGGACTTTGGGTAGACCGTTTATTTTCTGGTAAGATCGCCATTTTAGTTGCTGTGCCGATCATTATCATTGTATTGATCCTTTTTTCCAATAGGATCCAGCGTTTTTATCAAAGATTGGAAGGAAGATTTTTAAGTAATTTAAATGCCCGTGAAAGAATTGCGGCGCAGGAACTGGAACAACAGGAATTTCTTCAAAGGCAATTTAATCCACAGTCGGACCTGTCGCCATGGGATGCGCATATGGTTGATCTGGAAGTGAATCCTCATGCGGAATACATTGGAAAAACACTTGTAGAATTATCCTGGCGGGAGAAGCATGGTATTAATTTAGCTTACATTAAAAGAGGGGAAAAACTCATTTACGCACCAGGTAGAAATAACCGTCTCTTACCTTTTGACCAGGTAGGCATCATCGCCACAGATGATCAGATCAACCGGTTCAAACCGGTTTTCGATGCAGTTGAAAATGTGGATGTAGAAGAAAATGATATCGAGGATATTATTCTTCAAAAAATAGTGGTAGATGAGCATAATAAACTGAAAGGTTTGAGTATTCGCGGTTCCGGGATCCGTGAACGAACCAACGGGCTTGTCGTTGGCATTGAGCGCGATGGGGATCGATTACTAAATCCTGATTCCACTACCTCTTTTGAATGGGGCGATATTGTTTGGATTGTAGGGGAAAGAAATAAGATCCTTGAATTGAATAAGGGGTGATGAGCAGACAGCAATGAGCTGTCAGCAATCAGCTCATTGCTCATTGCTCATAGCTCATTGCTCATTGCTCATAGCTCATAGCCTACCTCTTCTCCACTCTTGAAGGAGTATCTTTTCCGCTAATGATAGATTTACTGCTAATTGCGATGGCTTTGATAATTTCAGTCATATTCGCCATATCAAGTGTTTCTATTTCATCACTTTGTTTGTGATAATTTGGCTCACTATCCATTTTAGATGTACTGATCGTGTGAGCAGGTACGCCTAATGCTGCCAGGGTAGCATTATCAGAACGGTAGAATAAATTCTGTGCAGGATAGGGGTCCGGTTCAAATTTAAAATTGCTGTTCACGAGGTTTGCTTGTAAGATTTTACCAAAATCAGATTTTTCATACCCGGTTATATAGGCACTGTTATTTCCCCATTTGCTGTCCGTACCAATCATTTCTATATTAAACATGGCCACAGCTTTATCCGGATCAATGCTTTTTGAAAAATATTGAGAACCAAAACCACCTATTTCTTCTGCCGTAAACGCGACAAAAATGATGGTGCGTTCATTATTTTTTAGCGCGCTAAAATATTTTGCCAACATCATAATAGCCGTAGTTCCGGACGCATCATCATTTGCCCCATTATAAATAGAATCCCCTTTAGCATCAGGTTTCCCGATTCCTAAATGATCGTAATGCGCAGAGAAGATAACATACTCATCCTTTTTGCTTTTGCCCGGAATGACCCCGACAACATTTGAAAGAGAAGAAGAAGTGATCTTATTCTTTATATCAAAACTGTAGGTTTTGGGAATCGTATTGTTAATGACAAATAAAACAGGTTCTTTCGATTCAAAACTTTCCCTGTTTAGACGGTTAAGCCGGCTAAAGTTTTTGGAATGAACCGGAGAAATCCAAACTACATACTTTTTATTTTCTCCGATTAATTTAATTGCCTCGGCAAAGAGGTTCGCTGAACTGTCGATCATCACGGAAGTATAGCCGCTATTCTGATCAAACTGCATCAGAGCATCTGTTCCTACAGCCAGCATTTGATCTTTGGGTATTTCAACACCATCCATGATACCGGATGCGGAAAGCAAGGTCGCTTTCTTCATTGAAAATGTTTGCATGTAACCAGTTAATCCGGGAAGAGTCGCAAGGTTCGATTTTTTAAATTCTGAAGCAATAAAAACGGCGGCTCTGTCTATGGAAGGAGTAAACGTTTTACGCCCCTCCATTTCATCAGAGGCTAAAATTTTTTCTATTCTTTCTACTTCTTTTACCTGGATAATCTTATCAATATTTTGGGCAAGAACGCTTTGACTTGTAAAGCAAACTAGAAACAGGATAGAAAGTAATTTCATTTTAATAAAAGGTTTTTGTTGAAGAAGTTCGTTTTAAAAAGCACCACAATTCTGGCTTCCGGATCTTTCGGATTTTCCTTCTTTTAATGCTTTTATTTCGGCAAGTATTTCCGCAGCAGTTACATCAGATTTGAATGCTTCAAAAAATGATTCGACAGATATTATGTCATTTGATTCCGGCTCTGATTGATCCTCTCTCAAAGATTGGACAAGTCTTTCGATAAGATCAATTTTACTTTTTTTACTTAAACTTTTTAAAAAACCATAATAATAATCAGCCAAATTTACGCTGGAAGTGTTTGTTTTCATGATTAATTTCACTTGTTGATTAAAGGGTTTGTAACGGATTGGAATTGTTATAATAAAATTATAAAGGGCTAATCTACAATAAGAAATCTGAATTTGAACGTTCTCAAATATTGTTTAAGAAAACAATAAATTACAAACTCATCATTTCTTTAAACTTTACTGCCTGTCTTCTGCTCACCTCAATTTTTTCGCCGCCATATAGATCAAGTAAAAGACCGCCATTAAAATAAGGTTCAATTTTTTCAATCATTCTTAAATTGATTATATGCTTTCGATTGGCTCTGAAAAATACTTTTTCATCCAACCTTTCTTCCAGTGCATTCAACGATTTTAAGATGAGTGGTTTATTGGTTCCGAAAAATACTTTCGCATAATTGCCCACACTTTCAAATAATCGAACATCCGAAAGTTTTACAAACCAACAACGTTCTCCATCTTTTACAAATACCTGGTCATTTTCACCAAGCATTCCTCTGTTGTTATAAGTAAGCAATTCTTCTTCATCTTTTTGGCGCACTTTAAGCAGCGAATCTGCCAGGCGGCTGGGCTCTACAGGTTTCATTAAATAATCCAGCGCATTTACTTCAAAAGCTTTCAATGCATATTCATCATAGGCCGTTACAAAAATGACATGAGGTGCTTTTTCCAATTCTGTGAGCATATCAAAACCTGTTTTACCTGGCATTTGAATATCCAAAAAGATCAAATCAGGATTTAAGGATTCTATTTTTTGTAAACCTTCTTCTGCATTGGCAGCTTCACCGATGACCTCTACATCCGGAAATTCCTGTAACAGTCTCTTAAGTTCACTACGGGCAAGGCGCTCATCATCTATTATTACAACTTTTGGCATTCGAAATTATTTTAAAAACGTAATTTAATCTTAATTAAAAAGGCAATTTAGGCATTTATGGGCATTAATATTTTTGCCTCAACCATATTTCCTTCTATTTCTTTTATGGTAAAAACGGCATTTTTGCCGTAGATGATTCTTAATCTCTCGTGGGTGCTTTTAAAACCAAAACCATCAATGGCATCTTCCTCTAAATGACCGGTATTTTGCACAGTCAATTCAAAGTGATTATTGTGAAATCTGGAAACTACTATTACTATTCCGCCATTAATTTGTTTGCTGATGCCATGTTTAATGGAATTTTCAACCAAAGTTTGAAGCATCATAGGAGGTACCGGCTGATCAAGTGTATCCTCATCTATTTCTAATTTTACTTTTAATCTTTCTTCAAAGCGCATTTGCTCTAATGCCAGGTAATCCCGCACAATATTTAATTCTTTTTTGAGCGTGACTGTTTCCATTTTTTCCACCTGTAAACTACTTCTTAAAATATTAGACAATTCGGTTATGGCTTTTCTGGCCCGGGGTGGATTCTCTTCTACCAACGCGCGGATACTATTTAAGGAATTGAATATGAAATGCGGATTTATATGGGATTTTATTGTTTGAAGTTCCAATTCTTTTACGGTCTTTTCGAGGGATAATTTATCCACTTCATCTTTTTGATTCCGGAGAAGATAATGCCAAACCATATAAATAAGTAACCAAAGAGCGACCAGAATAAAATTAAAAATAATATCCCACCAAAAACGTCCTTTTCTCTGTTCTTCGTATTGCCAGTTACCCTGTACATCCCTATACCACCCTGTATTTCGTTTAATTCTTTGTTTGATATTGTAATTAGCAGAATCCTTTGGATTATTTTCCCGGGCAAGGTAATAAGTTGTGCCTTTTACATTACGTGTTTCTTCCCGTGCAATAGCAGCTTTCTTGTTTTCATTTTTTTCATACTGAACCATGGAATAATTCGTAGACCTCGCTGTTATTTTTGCACCATAATGTATGAACAGCCCGGTTATAAGAACGCTCACTACAAATAATCCGATTACTTTTGGGATTGAAAGATTTATCCAGCCAATTTTCTTTAATACAAAACGAAGAGCGTGCGTAGCGAGGATATACCATATAAACTGAATGATCAAAGATCCAAAGAAGATATATTTTCTTTCTTCAGATTTTAAATAATAATCATTTGCAAATAAATATACAAAGAAAAGGTTGAGTGAAGTCCATCCGCCCCAGCCTAAAAGTTGGCATATCCAATATCGCATGGTTTTCTTCTGCATTATACAAATTTAAACGCTACAGACTGCTTTAAATTGCTGATTTGATTAATGGTGATTTGTAGTAGGTGAAAGGCTTTTGTTTATTTAGGATGATGGTGAAGCTCCCGGGAAAACGCAGTCATTTTGTGGATATTTCTTTTCAATCCTCATCAATCCTATTTATTTTTTTTAATGATAAATAGGTCATTGATATTTATTCCAATAAATATCTTTTAAATTTTAATTCTACTCCAATTTTATTCGTTTACCCGGATTGCCTTTTAAAATGCCTTTCAAACTTCTAAAATCATTACTTAGTTTTACAAGGTTGAAAATATACTATGTCCAATAATAATTTGAATACAGAGAAAGAAGGATTATCCCCGGCAGATAAGGAGTTTGAAAACAATATCAGGCCTGCTATTATAGAAGAGTTCAGTGGACAGGCCCAGATCATAGAAAACCTCCGCATCTTTATTAAAGCAGCAAAAATGCGTGGAGAAGCATTAGATCATATTCTTTTTCATGGTCCTCCCGGATTGGGTAAAACTACCCTAAGCCGGATTGTGGCCAATGAGTTAGGCGTAAATATTAAGGAAACAAGTGGGCCTGTGATAGAAAAGGCAGGTGACCTTGCAGGTTTGTTGACAAATTTAGAGGAGAATGATGTGCTCTTTATTGATGAAATACACCGGCTGAGCAATGTAGTCGAGGAGTATTTGTATGCCGCCATGGAGGATTATCGGATTGATATCATGATCGATACAGGTCCGAATGCGCGGAGTGTACAAATCAATTTAAATCCATTCACACTCATAGGGGCCACTACAAGAAGCGGGTTACTTACGGCGCCATTACTTTCAAGGTTTGGAATTAAATCGAGGTTGGAATATTATGATACGGCAACACTGCAAAAGATTGTGCTTCGTTCCTGCGAGATCTTAAAAACAAAAATTACTTCGGATGCAGCTACAGAAATCGCTGGACGGAGCAGGGGAACACCGAGGATTGCTAACGGACTTTTAAGAAGGGTACGTGATTTTGCCCAGGTATTAAGTAATGGTGTAATCGATTTGAAAATTACTCAATATGCATTAAATGCATTAAATGTGGATGAATACGGTTTGGATGAAATGGATAACCGCATATTGAGTACAATCATTGATAAATTTAAAGGAGGCCCTGTTGGCATCACAACCATTGCTACAGCAGTGGGAGAAGAAACCGGCACATTGGAAGAGGTGTACGAGCCATTTTTAATTCAGCAGGGATTTATCATGCGCACACCACGTGGGAGAGAGGCCACGGCCAAAGCGTATGAACACTTAAAGAGAAAACCACATCAACGGTATGATGGTCCTGATCTGTTTAATATGTAAACACATCAGAACTTTTTAAACACGAATTACACGGATTTTTTAACTACAAACTACAAACTTCTCCCTCCCTGCATCAAATAAATAACCGGCCTTTTGTGCAGATCAATTGTTTCCTTCTTCCAGGCTGAAATCGTTTTTGTATAGATAAATTCCCGGGAAGAAGTGATATCCGCAGCAATACATAGCTGCGTGGATGGATTACAATGATTTAAAATCGTTTCAACTATTTTGTTATTTCTAAAAGGAGTTTCAATGAATATCTGGGTGCAATTTGTTCGGGTTGATTTTTCTTCGAGATCTTTCAGTTTTTTGATTCTATCCGCATTATCTATCGGGAGATAACCATGAAAACAAAATTGCTGCCCGTTTAATCCGCTTGCCATAAGTGCCAGCAGGATGGAGTTTGGGCCAACAAGAGGTTTTATCGGTGTATTCATTTTTTGTGCTTCATGTACCAATACCTGGCCGGGATCTGCTACACCGGGGCACCCTGCTTCGCTGATGATGGCGATATTTTTACCTTCTTTTATTTTTCGTTTAAAATTGTTTATTTGTTCTACTTCTGCCCGGTTTATTCCAAACCACTCATAATCATCTATGACAATACTTTGGTCCATAGACTTTAAAAATCTTCGGGCGGTTCGTTCGTTTTCGGCAAAAATCACCTGGCAATTTTTTACAGCTTCCATTACATATGGAGGAATTGTTTCTACAGCATCTGGTGCTAAAAAGGAGGGGATGAGGTAAATCATTTAAAAATTTTAAAAGTGTAATCTTGCTTCGCTTTCTTCTTCTTCTTCCTGCATACTAAGCGTGGCGGCTATTACGGCATAACCTGGTGCAAATATCCATCCGATTACGGGAAGAGCGTGCATTAAATAAAAGATCATTCCGTTACCAATGGCAAGGCCCTTGTGAAGATTTATATACTCAATGCTTTTGGCGGAGGATAGTCCTTTTCGTTCATTGGTATAATCCAGCATTGAAAACCCAAAGTAATAACATTCTATAAATAAAGCCAGTAAAGGTGTAACCCAGCCAAATACTGGAATAAGAGCAAGAATTAAAATAGAAATCGTGTAAACCGTTTGCCATAGAGTATTTCGCAGGGCAATTTTAATTCCTCTTCCAACATCTAAAAGAAATTGCCCTAAGGAAAACGGGTATTCTTTATTTAATATAATAGATTCTGTTTTTTCGCTTAAATAAGCAAAGAGGGGAGAACCAATTATCAGGAAAAGATATTTGAACCAGGAAAAATAGAATAGGAGCAAAACAAATTGCAAGACCAATTGTCCAAATATGAATAGAAAACTTAGCCAGGTAGCATTCTCTTTTTGCAACCAGGCTTTTACCCCTATTTTAGAAAGCAAAAATTCGATGATAAATCCTGCGGAATGCCAGAAAAAATAAATTCCGGTTATAAAAAGAATCGAATAAAGTACACCGGGCACAAGTATCCATTTCCAGAGTTTATTTTTGACAATAAACCGGTGGGCTTTAAAATAAGATTGTATGGCTTTTATAATTTCTTCGAGCAAGAAAATAAGCTTTTAAAGTTTTGAGGAAACATTTCAAACAAATATAAAATTAGTTTACGGTTCAGGATTATTAATTAATTTTTTGGTGGTGATAATTTGATCCCACCTTTTAATATGAATTGTTGGTTCTCTTCTGATAAAATGAGGATAGAATAATACATTTGTATTCCAATGAATAAATTACCTGTATCATTTTATAATCGCAAAGACGTATTAAAAATAGCCCGCGAAATGTTAGGCAAAGTTGTCGTTACAAATATGGACGGCTTGGTCACGTCCGGAAGAATTGTAGAAACAGAGGGTTATATAGGAATTGTGGATAAAGCATCTCATGCTTTTGGCGGAAAGCGTACGCCCAGAAATGAGCATATGTATCACGCTGCCGGCACAGCCTATATCTATGTATGTTATGGCATGCATCAAATGCTCAATATTGTAACAAACGCCAGGAACATTCCGGATGCCATTTTAATAAGAGCCATTGAGCCCTTGGATGGCCTGGATATTATGGCGGAAAGGACAGGCAAAAGCAAAAAGGATCCAACCATTACGCGCGGTCCGGGAAATGTGGGTAAGGCCCTGGGAATTCACAAAAATTATTCCGGCATTTTATTATTGGATGAAGTAATTTATTTGGCAGATGATGGATTCAAATTGCCGGCAGAGGCGATCGGTGTCAGTAGCAGAATAGGCGTGGAAAGCGCTGGTGCGGATGCATTACTCCCTTATAGATTTTATGTAAAAGGGAATGCGTATGTCAGCGGAAAGAACCGGGATTAGTTTTATATTGTTATTTAAAATGTACCGTTAATGAAGTTTTTGATGGACTGCCAAATACTCCATACCATTTAACTGTATTCTTAAATCTGACTGTTCAATCCTTCTTCAAACCAAATAAGGAAATTCACTGTACATAGTGTAAATTTGCAATCTTAAATTAAAAATAAATAAATAATTATGAGCACAGTAAAAGTTGCCATTAATGGTTTTGGCAGAATTGGACGTTTGATTTTCCGTCAGATATACAATATGGAAGGGATTGAAATTGTGGCAGTAAATGATCTGACCAGCCCGAAGCAATTAGCACATCTTTTAAAATACGATAGTGCACAGGGAAGGTTTGATGCGGATGTAAAAAGCGGAGAAGATTCAATAACAGTAAATGGTGAAGAAGTTAAAATATATGCACAAAAAGATCCGGCTCAAATTCCATGGGGAAAGCATGACGTAGATGTTGTGATCGAAAGCACCGGATTTTTTGCAGATAAAGATAAAGCACAGGCTCACATCACAGCGGGAGCAAAAAGAGTTGTGGTTTCAGCACCTGCTACAGGTGGCGTAAAAACCGTTGTATTTAATGTAAACCACGAAATACTTGACGGAAGTGAAACAATTATTTCCTGCGCTTCATGTACCACAAACTGCCTTGCGCCAATGGCAAAGGTGTTGAATGATACTTTTGGAATAGCTACAGGATTTATGACAACTATTCACGCTTACACAAACGATCAGAATACATTGGATTCTCCACATCCAAAAGGAGATTTACGCAGAGCACGTGCTGCTGCAGCCAATATAGTTCCGAACAGCACAGGAGCTGCAAAAGCTATTGGTTTAGTATTACCTGAACTTAACGGAAAACTTGATGGAAGTGCTCAAAGGGTTCCTGTAATTACAGGGTCACTTACTGAACTGACGTCTATTCTGAATAAGAAAACGACTGTTGAAGAAGTGAATGCTGCCATGAAAGCTGCCTCTGATGAAAGTTTTGGCTACAATGAAGATGAAATTGTGAGCACAGATATCATTGGTATCCACTTCGGTTCTTTGTTTGATGCTACACAAACGAAAGTGATCACCGTAGGTGATAATCAATTGGTGAAAACAGTTTCATGGTATGATAATGAAATGAGCTATGTGTCTCAATTGGTAAGAACTGTAAAATACTTCGGCGGTTTGATTAGTAAATAATATAACCGGATTTGTTATTAATCTTATTTG
>JBBSSE010000005.1:0-22639 GCA_038242375.1 Chitinophagales bacterium | reverse complement strand
TCCGCTGATTTGCTATGAAGGCACCCAACAGGGCGCAAATGCCCACGATAATACCACTGAATCCACTCAAACTAATGAAACGACTACTGCGTTCCATCATTCTCTTTATGTCTTTTAATGTCTCGAGATTGTGTGTTGGGTAATCCATGTAAAAGTGCTTTGAAATACAAAGTAAATGCTTGGGATTGATATTTCCAAATAAATAGGTGTTAGGTTGTAGGTATTAGGCATTAGGAAAAGAGTTTCGCTTTAAATCATGCCTCAAAACTTCGAACTATGAACTTCGAACTCTGAACTAAAAACTACAAACTAAAAACTATATCAACTTCTTGAACCGCTCATAAAACGCTTTCTCCAAAACTTCGCGTTGATCGGGATGGGCGATGCTGATGAGTAAACGTGCTCTTTGTTCCAGGTTTTTCCCATAAAGATCTACGACACCAAACTCCGTGATCACATGATGTACGTGGCCCCTTGTTGTAACAACACCTGCGCCATCTTTGAGCGTCGGAACGATGCGGGATATCCCCTTGGCTGTAATTGAAGGAAGCGCAATAATGGGTTTACCACCTTTTGAAAGAGAGGATCCGCGCATAAAATCCATTTGACCGCCTATGCCTGAAAACTGGTAAGTACCGATAGAATCTGAACAAACCTGTCCGGTAAGATCTATTTCAATGGCACTGTTTATGGCGACAACTTTTGGATTTTTCCGTATGACAGAAGTATCATTTACAAAAGAAACATCCATAAAAAACACATTCGGATTATCATCTACAAAGTCATACACTTTGCGGGTTCCGGCAATAAAGCTGGTAATAATCTTTCCCGGAAATACTTTCTTATGTTCATTGGTAATGATTCCTCTTTCTACCAAAGGAACCAATCCGTCAGAAAACATTTCAGTATGTACACCAAGGCCCTTATGGTTATCCAGGCATTTTAATACCGCATCCGGTATAGCGCCGATTCCCATTTGAAGAGTTGATTTATCTTCAATCAGATCTGCCACGAAACGACCGATGCGCATCGTATTTTCATCTGCCTTTCCACCATAATCCACTTCCGGCAAAGGAGTATCTTCAAAAACCATTGCATCAAACTTTGATACATGTATTTGCCCATCTCCGTGTGTGCGGGGCATTTGCGGATTCACCTGGGCAACCAGAAGTTTGGCATTTTGCGAGGCACTGAGAGCAGCATCAATAGAAGTTCCTAAAGTACAATATCCGTGCTTATCCGGAGGAGATACCTGCAAGAACGCAATGTCAATCGGCAGGATGCCGTTATTAAAAAGAGACGGAATCTCACTTAAAAAAACCGGGATATAATCACCACTTTCTTCATTAACCCATTTTCTGATATTGGCTGATACAAAAAGAGAATTGATCCGGAAACTTTTCTTCACTTCAGGCCTATCCCAATCTATGTTTCCAAATGTACTGATAGCAACAATTTCCACATTTTTTATTTCTCCGGCACGGGCAAAAAGACTGTTAATCAAACTAATGGGTGTAGCTGCACTTCCATGAACAAAAACTCTGTCGCCATTTTTAACTAATTGTACTGCTTCGTTTGCAGTTACATAATTCATTTCCATAATACTCTCTTTTTTTATAAGGGCAAATGTAAAAGTAATTTAACTAAAGGGATATGATATTGAACAAGTAAGAAAGATGATATGGAATAAAGCCGATCATCGTTTTTTCAAAAGATAAAGAGTATGGGCAGAAATGGAAATCTCACGCTGGTTAACAGGATGAATTTATCCGATAGCATCATTTCTCTTCTCATTTGTCTGCTGTTTTTCTTTAAGGGAAATTTTCATGGCCCATTTATCTAATAAAAGGCAGGCGGCTATTCCGGATAATACTCCTATAAAAGAACCTACAGAAACATCTTCCAAAAAATGCTGGCTAAGATAAATACGGCTATAACCTACGGCTGTAGCCAGGAGCAGGAGAATTAGGCTGTACCATTTATTTTTTAGGTAGATGGAAAAAATCACTGCCAGTGCAAAAGCAGATGCCGTATGACCGGATGGAAAGGAATTATAATTATGCAAGGTAACTCCCTCTACGAAATGAGAATAATGAATGCTTTTAAGAAAAATGGCTGGTCGGGGTGCATCAATAAAAGATTTTATAATCTGCACAGGAATACCTGAAATAACATATCCTCCCACAATCATTACCGCCAGGTATTTCTTTTTTAAGAACCATAATAAAACAGCCAGACTTATGATAAAAATCCCATCTCCCAAAATAGTGGCTCCTCTGAAAAGATAATCAAGAAATTTATAATGCAACGGATTCAACAATAAATGACCTTCCACTTTTGTAAAACCCAGCAAAAAAAACAGAGCGCAAATCAGGAGGACTATATAGCCGGCAAAAAATAACCGGTTTTGTTTATAAATGGAAAATAAGGTCATATTTTAAAATTCGGAAGGCCCAAAAATAGAATATCATTATGGATTTTACATGGTAAAAGAGAGGATGTAATCTAAAGACTCTGATCTAAAGGAAAAAACACTCTCCTTCTGCGAGAAATTACTCCACTTTTTTCTTACCTTCAAATTGTTTTTCTTTTAATTCAAGTATCAGGTTTGCTATTAAGCCGGTCCAACCAGTTTGATGGCTGGCTCCTAAACCGCAACTATTATTTCCATGAAAATACTCATAGAAAAGAATCAAATCGGCATTCTCCGGTTTTTTATAAAACCAATTATGTTTCCCATGTACCGGTCTGTCACCCTGTTCATTTCT
This sequence comes from Chitinophagales bacterium, assembly GCA_038242375.1. Classification (GTDB taxonomy): domain Bacteria; phylum Bacteroidota; class Bacteroidia; order Chitinophagales; family Chitinophagaceae; genus Ginsengibacter. Next base: position 19,871 of record JBBSSE010000005.1, on the reverse strand, counting down.
TTCAAAAATATCCAGGAGCCGTTCCGTTATCTCCATGCCTACTTCTGTTAAATTTTTATACACCCCGGAACCTTTCGGGCATTCAACTTTAAAATCATCTCCATAAAAATCACCAAAGCTTTTCATGGAAATAATAAGCAAATAATTTATTGGCATCCAGACGGGGCCGCGCCAGTTGGAGTTACCGCCAAACATGTCGGAAGTGGAATCTCCCGGGTCGTATTGAATAGAGAATTTCCTTCTACCATAAACTGCTTTGTACGGATTTTTATCATAGAATTTGGATAGGGATCGAATTCCTCCTTTAGAAAGAAATTCTGATTCATCTAATAATTTATCCAATAAATGAAGAAGACGATCGTGTGAAACCAGAGAAAATAATATCGCATTATTGTGGTCATTCTCCTGTTGAGGTAAATACAAATTATTTGATTTTCTATAATTCTGAAACCATTCCATCCGTTTGGTAAAATCGGGAAGCTTATTAAGAACATCCTTTCCAATAACTGCAACCGCAAATAAGGGAGAAAGTCCAATAATAGAGCGAATTCTAAGCGGGTAGGGATCGGAGTTATTTATTGATAACACATCATAAAAAAACTTATCCTCTTCATTCCACAGTCCTAATTCATTCAATGCTTCGGCAATGATGACAAAATGCTCATAAAACTTCGTAGCAGTATCTTCAAAAGAAATATCATTCACGGCTATTTCAAGAGCAATATTCATCATATCCAGCGCATACATTCCCATCCAGCTTGTTCCATCCGCCTGTTCCAACTGCATACCATTTGGCAGATCGGCGCTCCGGTTGAAAAGTCCGATGTTATCCAGGCCTAAGAATCCTCCCTCAAAAATACTATTGCCATCATCATCCTTTCGATTGGTCCACCAGGTAAAATTGATAATTAATTTCTGGAAAACTCTCTTTAAAAAATCAACATCCTTTTTACCATACATCCTCTCTTCGATTTTATATACCTGGTAAGCCGCAAAAGCATGTACGGGCGGATTTACAGCACTAAAACTCCATTCATATGCAGGAATCTGGCCCCTGGGATCCATATACCATTCCCGCATGAGAAGCGTTAACTGATGCTTCGCAAACATGGGATCTATTATTGCAAGAGATAAACAATGAAAAGCTGTGTCCCAAGAGGCATACCAGGGATATTCCCAATTATCCGGCATGGATAAAATATCCTGATTTTTCAAATATTTCCAAGCAGAATTCCGGCCATTTTTCCTTTCTTCAGATTCGGGCGTAATTCCGTCACTTGTATTCAACCATCTTTCCACATCATAATGATAGTACTGCTTATTCCAAAGCATACCGGCAAAAGCCTGACGCTGGATATTCTTTTGTTCCGCATTGGAATGCGTACCCTGAATTTTTTCATAAAAATCGTCCGCCTCTTTTTTCCTGGCATTGAATATTTCTTCAAAACCCTTTGGAAAAGGAGTTTTCTCTTCTTTATTTGTAAGTCTTAAATAAATCTCTTTCGATTGCCCGGCCTCTATTTCTAAATGATAAACCGGGGAACATTTGGTCCCACTTTTTTTTTCGCGAAGTTCCTGCCTTTTTGTACCATGAATAATTGCTTCGTGAAAAGCGTCTTTTACAAATTCACATTCATTTGGCCTGTCAAAAAGTTTTTCAAAATTGGTTTCGTTCTCTGTAAAAAGCACTTCTTCTGTTGGAGAGAAATAGAGAAATTGTTCACCCATTGTATAATGTTCTGCATGAACGGATTGGTTATCTAAGAATGTAATACTTGGCTTATTAAGAACTTCGGTTTTGTAATGCCATTTGTTGCGGAACCAAAGTTTCGGAAGAATATCTAAATTACTTTTCTCGCCACCCCGATTAGTGGCAGTTACTTTTATAAAAATATCTTCACTATTAATTTTGGCATATTCAATCAACAGATCAAAATATTTATCCTCATCAAAAATACCGGTATCTAATAACTCATATTCAGGATCATGCTGATTCCGTTCAAGATTTATTTCCCGAAGTTTCTCATAGGGAAAGGCAGCCTGGGGATATTTGTACAAATATTTCATGTAATAATGGCTGGGCAAATTATCCAGGTAATAATATAATTCCTTCACGTCTTCACCATGGTTGCCTTCGTTATTTCCTAAACCGAACAGCCGCTCTTTTAAAAATTGATCTTTCCCATTCCAAAAGGAAAAACTAAAACATAAATTTTGTAGCAGATCGGAAATTCCCGCCAATCCATCTTCCCCCCATTTATATACCCTGCTTCGGGCGTGATCGTGGGGAAAATAGTTCCAGGCGTCGCCATCTTCACTATAATCTTCCCGCACTGTTCCCCATTGCCGCGCACTTAAATAAGAGCCCCATTTTTCCAAAGGGCTTTCTTTTTTTTCATTTATCTCAAGGCGGACCAATTCCGCATTCATTATTTTATTGTTCATTTTATTTCTTAACCATTTGAAGTAAATCCCGGATAAAGGAGCATTCCACCATCCACAAAGATAGTAGTCCCATTAACATAATCCGAATCATCGCTCGCAAGCCAGACAGCCACTTTACCAATATCTTCCGGTTGGCCAATTCTTCCACAGGGTATAAGTTTCATCAAGTTCTTTCGCTCAGTTTCATCACTCCAAACTTCTTTATTTATGGGAGTTTGAATAGCACCGGGACCAATGCTATTTATCCGTATTTTTTTGGAGGCTAATTCCTGCGCCATGCTTTTCATTAAAAGGTCAATTCCTCCTTTGCTTGCTGCATAATTGACGTGACCTGCCCAGGGAATCACCTGGTGTACGCTGCTCATGCAGATTATCTTTCCGGCAGCTTTGCTACGCTCAGGCAGAATTCCTCTTCTTAAAAATTCCTTGACCGCTTCACGTGCGCAAAGAAAAAGACCGGTCAGATTCACATTGATCACCATTTGCCATTGATCAAGTGTCATATCTACAAAAGCGGCATCTTTTTGAATGCCGGCATTATTTACCAAAATATCTACTGTGCCGAAATTATCTATTGCCTGTTTAAACATTGCCTGTACATCTTCCTCCTTACTCACATCGGCTTTAACAGCTATGGCATCTCCTCCATTTTCTTTAATATTATTTACCACAGCGTCAGCATCTTCCGGACGACTAATATAATTAACGACCACATTGGCTCCTTCTTTTCCCAAAGCTTTAGCCACACCCTCTCCTATACCACTATTTGCGCCTGTAACAACTGCCGTTTGTCCTTTTAATTTATTCCTGCTTTCCATTCAAAATATTTTAAATATTGAGAGGGAAAATTATGCCATAAAATAAGGATTGCGTGGCAAATCGGTCCCTTTGAACTTTTTTAGCAAAATTTGAAGACAATAAAAAATGGATTACAAAAACACAATTCCCGGCTTATGACAGGGATTCATGAATACAATATAAGAATCCCATTAAATCGAAAAATAAAGGATACTCTATTCAGTATTTAAGTACTTTTCACTTTAGGATTTTCGGACATTACTTTGTCATTTAATAAATATGTGCACGTATGAAATATACGATACTCCTTATTTTTTGTTTATCTGCATTTAGTACACATACACAGGTGAACAGCAGCATACCACCGGAGGCAAATATTTTTTATAATAAAGTCATCGAATCATCCGGCCGGAAATAAAAAAACTGGTTCATACTTTTGCACTGCAGAGCAAAAAAGAAAAAGCAGTTGCAGCCCGGTTAATTAAGCAACTCAAAAAAGAGACGGTCCTAAAAAATTTAAACGAGGCAGATATTGAAGGAGTTGCTGTACTTATGATGGTTCAGGCAACAAAAAACACAGATGAAGAAATGAAAAGAATGGTGATGTCATTGAGAAAGAATCCGGATCAGAAGGATTCAGTTGAAACGAAACGACTGATAGATTTTAAAAGTTTCCTTGCTCAAAATATCCGAAAAATCATGAATAAATCACCTTATATCCAGGAAAGTGTGATCAACAATCTGAAACCATAAAAATAAGCGATTAACCCTCAGACGAACGACGCAGTCTCTCAAAATAATGTTGATCAATCTATCGCACACCGGGCCTGCGCTGACTTGTTCCGCATCCTGGCAGGGTACACCAATATCGGTGCAAAGCAGCTTTACAACAGACCCAGGCATAAAAAGGACATCAGCATAAAATAGCAACCTTTACACGCATAGTTTTATTCTTTAGGGCCAAAAGATGGATTTCACAATCCCTTCTTACATTTGCGGCACATTATGGGACAAAAGAAATTAAAAAGATTCGGAGAAATAAAGACATTTTCAAATGTATTGGAATACCCGGAAAATATGCCGGGACAATGGAATGCATTTTTTAAAAATGAGCATCCTATTCTTCTGGAACTTGCTTGCGGCAAAGGGGAATATACTGTTGGCCTCGCAAAGATGTACCCGGAGAAAAATTTTATTGGTGTAGATATTAAAGGCAACCGGCTCTGGGCGGGAGCAAAATTTACCCTACAAAATAGCTTAACCAACGCTGCTTTTCTACGCACACAAATTGTGCGAATTAATCAATATTTTGAAAAAGACGAAGTGGATGAAATCTGGATCACTTTTCCCGATCCTCAATTGCGCACTTCTAAAGCAAGAAAGAGATTAACGCATCCCGAATTTTTACGCTTATATCAGCAGTTCTTAAAACCCGGAGGAAAAATTCATTTAAAAACAGATTCACCGGATTTGTACCGGTTTACAAAAACGGTGATTGACCTGTTCGATCTCACAACCGTCACAGATTCTAACGATGTACATGGCCAGGAAATAGTCAGCGATGAATTAAAGATCATTACCCATTACGAAAGCCTGGACATCGCCAAAAGTGAAAAAATCTTTTACTTATGCTTCACCTTACCTGAAGTAATGCCTGCTAAAGAAAAGGAACTAACCGCAATTATACTCATCGATGAAAAAGCCGAATAACCCTAAAAAAGAAACAGTACGCTCAACCGGAAAACAATACAGTTTTTTTGAAGACGTGTATTCTGTTGTCAGACAAATACCCAAAGGACGTGTCACCACATTTGGGGCAATTGCCAATTACTTAGGCACTAAATCCTCCGCGCGTATGGTTGGTTGGGCAATGAATGGCGCGCACAGCACCTCACCTGAAGTGCCGGCCCAAAGAGTTGTAAACCGGAATGGAATGCTTAGCGGCAGAGCTCATTTTGCCACGCCTACTTTGATGGAAGAGCTTTTAGAAGAGGAGAATGTGAAAGTGGTGGATAATACCGTTGTAGATTTTGAAAATCTGTTTTGGGATCCGGCGAAGGAGCTGGAGATATGAATCGATTTGAGATTTTCGATTTTCGATTTTTTAAATTTTTTTTTATTTTAAGTGTGGTGGTATAAAAAAAAAAAACGGCAGTTAGCGGACCTTTTTTATTCAACGCATTCCTGGAGTGACTAAATCAGGATTTACTTTTAAAAGAATTCATTAACTCATCATCTGCAGCATCAATTTATCTTGCTTTTGACTTCGTATAAAAAACAAGCGCAAAAAATAAACTAAAAATGATGAAATGAATGATGATGAAGGATGATTCATACATAGCTAATATTTTTCTATCTACATTAATAGAATACATGCTGGTATGAAAGGTTACAAATGATGGTAATTATTTTCAATTCCGTGAATTTATAGATGGTTGGGATTTTATTGGAATCTATTAATTTAAAGCTCCGTAGGAGCGACATGTTAGTAGAAGCAAAAAATATCAAGGCAATAAAAGCAAGCTCCAGAGGAGCGACATATTAGTAGAACCAACAAAATATTAGGGTATAAAAAGCAAGTTCCAGAGGAGCGACATGTTAGTAGAACCAACAAAATATTAAGATATAAAAAGCAAGCTCGACAGGAGTGAAATATTAAAAAGGATATTTATAGAGATTAATTACAAATTTATAATGTCTAACCAGAGTGCGATTTGTTGTAACCTTTACTTTGAAAATGGGATTTTCTAAAATTTTACCAAGGGTGACTGTCTATTGAAAACCTTTAAATGAATTATGATGACAAATTCTTTTTTAATTTTTGTGGATGACGATGCTATTTTAAATAAAATTAAATGATTGCTGCCAATAACATGTCGCTCCTACGGAGCTTGCCGTAAACAATTTCTATCTGATTTAACTACTGACATGTCGCTCCTCTGGACCTTACTAAAAACTCGCTATTAACTGCCGACTAATAGCATCTTGCTAATTACCTATCGTTTTGAACTAAGATGTCGCTCCTATGGAGCTTTCTGTAACCAACTTTTATCTGATTTAGCTACTGACATGTCGCCCCTCTGGAGCTGGCTAAAAACTCGCTATTAATTGCCGACTAACAGCATCTTGCCAATTACCTATCGTTTTGAACTAAGATGTCGCGCCTACGGAGCTTTCTGTAACCAACTTTTATCTGATTTAGCTGCTGACATGTCGCTCCTCTGGAGCTGACTAAAAACTCGCAATTAACTGCCGACTAACAGCATCTTGCTAATTACCTATCGTTTTCAACTAAGATGTCGCTCCTACGGAGCTTTCTGTAACCAGCTTTTATCTGATTTAGCTACTGACATGCCGCTCCTCTGGAGCTGGCTAAAAACTCGCTATTAATTGCCTACTAACAGCACCTTGTCAATTATCCATATTTTGGACTAACATCATTTTGGACTGCCTGTCTCTATCAATAAACCGCGTTCGAAGAATTTTTGTACTATTTTTTGTCGGAACCTAATGCAAAATTACACCTCCGCACTTTGATGCTTTATAATAAACTCAAGCACTTCATCCTGTTCCATGCCGGCTCTTTCACAGGCATCGAGTACCTCCTCTCTTGATACGCCTGCGGCAAACGCTTTATCCTTTAAACGCTTTTTTATTCCTTTAATATTCATGCCCACATACCCTTCGGGACGCATCAGGGAATACGCATGTACGAAACCGGATAATTCATCAAACGCGTAGAGCATTTTATCCATATTCGTTTCCGGTTCCACGCCAAAATGATTGGGACCATGGGAAGCAATCGCCCGAATAATTTCCGGGTCAATATTTTTTACTTCCAGTTCTTCAATAATCTTTTTACAATGCTCATCAGGCCATTGATCCCAATCGGCATCATGAAGCAAACCTGCCATTTCCCAGCGCCATTGACCTTCTTCATCCAGGCCTTCCTTTTCTCCCGCCCAGTGTTTCATCAAGTTTGCTACTTGTCGCATATGCAGGCGCAAACGCTCATTGGGCACCCATTCCCGAAGCAAAGCATTCGCCTCATCCTGTGAAAGTACATTGCCCTTATTTTCCGGCTTACCAAACGAAGATCTGTTTAGAAGAATACTCATTTTGAAACGATTTATTTGTTGAGATGTTCTCAAAGATAATCAGACACAATTGAAACTATGAGTCTTCCTCGAAAAGTTATATTTCAAATACCAGGTTTCCCAATAATGGATTTGATTCGCTGATAGAAACTTTTGAGTTATAAAGTAGCATTCAATTATGCAAAAAAGTTTAAACAGTTTTTAGATTGATGACCGTATTCATGGTTTAAAAAAGATAAATTCTTCCCTACTTTCTAATTGACTTTTATCCAATTCATTTCCTTCGACTTTTCGGAGTGCTCTCATCTATATAAGGTTTAATTTAAAAAAGCTCGTAAGAAAATTTCAAATCCCTGCATAATTATTGTGTTCATATTTACTTTAACACCTAAATCACTATTATGAAAACAGAGAAAGAGAAAACAGATAAGGAGAAAATTCTTGACGGAGAAAAACCTGATGAACATGTGGAGGAAGGATTCCGGGCAGCCGAAAAGGATATTGAGAGAGATGGAAACCTGGTAACTCCTGATGAAGTACAAGAAGATCTGGATGAAGGAGAACTTGCCAGGGAAGAAGGGCATTCCTAAAGATAGATTTGAAAGAAGTTCGAAACCACTAATATACACAATTAGAAGGAAATGATAGATTCATTTTAGTCTGAATTAACCGGATAAACCAAGCAGTCAATCGTTAATCCGGAAAGAAGTTATTCTAAACCTCCTTAATATTTTAAAAACTTTTGTATGCATTTTGAGCATACTGTTTTACCTTGTCCTACAAGGATAAAATATCTATTCTCAATTATTTTTAATGACATTTCCCTCTTCCCTACGTGCATTGAATTATAGAAATTTCCGGCTTTTTATGTCGGGACAATCTATATCTCTGATAGGCACGTGGATGCAGCGAATGGCCGTTAGCTGGCTGGTTTACGAAATGACCGGTTCTGCTTTCATGCTTGGTTTGGTAGCTTTTGCCGGTCAAATTCCCATGCTGATTTTAGCACCTTATGCGGGAGCATATACGGACAGGCATAGTCGTTATAAAACCCTTTTGGCTACACAAATTGCCTCCATGCTCCAGGCAGGAATTCTTGCATTATTGGTATTGACCGGCCATTATAATGTAACCGTCATCATCATTTTAAGTGTTTGCCTGGGAATTATTAATGCTTTTGATGCTCCGTCAAGACAGGCACTGATGATTGTATTAGTGCCTTCAAATGAAGATCTTCAAAATGGAATTGCTTTAAACTCCTCTATGGTCACGCTTGCCCGTCTGATCGGCCCTGCTTTTGCAGGAGTGATCCTGGCCACGTGGGGCGAAGGCATTTGTTTCCTGATCAATTTCATCAGTTTCATAGCAGTTATTTACACCTTATTCGCGATGAAATTAAAAATACCTCCGAGGATAAATCATAATCAACACATTTGGACGAATCTTATCCAGGGATATAATTACCTGCGCAGAACTCCTTCCCTCCGATCAGTCATTGTCATGATGGCATTGATCAGTTTATTGGTCACACCATATTCCACATTATTCCCCGTTTATGCAAAGGAAATTTTTCATGGCGGCGTTAATGAATTCAGTTGGCTTAATAGCATTTCCGGCCTTGGAGCTTTAATAGGAGCTATATATTTAACGACCCTAAAAAGTAACCGTAGATTATTAAAGATCATCAGCATTGCGGTGCTTTTATTATCTACCAACCTTTGCTTTTTTTCTTTTACAACCTATTTCCCTTTGGCATTATTTTTCATTATGGCTGCTGAGGTGGGGATGCTCACTTTGATCTCATCTACAAACACTTTCGTGCAAACGAATGTGGATGAGGATATGCGCGGCCGTGTAATCAGTTATTTTTTAATGGCCTTTGCAGGTATGCAACCAATAGGTGCCCTTCTTGTAGGTGCTGCAGCGCATTTTGCAGGCGCACAGATAACTGTTTTGATACAGGGCCTGGCAGGAATTATTGTAATACTATCCTTTATTCCTACTTTCCGTAAAACATATGCAAGAGCGGAGCGGAAGGCAGAAAGGATAAGGAATACGGCGATAGATCATTAAGAAAAAACTATCTCTTTTTTAAATTAAACCATAAATGAATCAATAAAACTCCTTCTAAATGAAGGTTTTTCAAGTGTAAAAAATTAAAATTTCTACATTCTAAAAAAAAGTTTGAAGAAAATTTTGTTCCTATGTAAAAATGGTTATTTTTGCAGCCCATTAATCATATGGGCGTTGGTTCAAACAACGTAAAAAAGCTGAAAAATAAACTCCTCCTTAGCTCAGTTGGTTAGAGCATCTGACTGTTAATCAGAGGGTCCTCCGTTCAAGTCGGAGAGGAGGAGCAAGACTTGTAAAGGGTTTCATTAAGTTGGAACCCTTTTTATATTTTACGATTGCCAATATTTTGCATATTACCAATTGTACCTATACTCCTCTTTGTTGCTTATTCAAACCATTTCTATATCTTTCTTTCAAGTGATTCTTTTCAGGTTCCTGGGACTTTAATAACTTTTAAAGCAAAAGTATATGCTTGCCCCAATATCGAACCTTTGTTGGCTAGCTCCATGAAGATTTCACCTCATGTGAACATACAGACTTTGCGAGGAGTTAAGTTTTTGCTCTTGACACTTACCAAACACTATAAGAGTGTTCAAAAATTCCAACCAATAGCTTATAAAATTCCTGACAAAAAAAAGCTCCCTTTTATTGGAAGCCCTTTTTGTTTTAAAATTACCATCTTAAATGGCAGGTATCTTTAGAATATCCCTTTTAATTATTGCAAAATAAAGGTCATTTCGATGGTAGGATCTGTCACACTTTTCATAAGAGCGTACACAGTTCCACCACTCACGAAATAGTCAAACTTTACTTGATTGTTCAGCATAAAGTTGTGAAGCGGTATAAGCGCCTTACTTGCATATCCTCCGGAAAATGTAGAATTAAGTGTGAAGGTGTACGTTCCACTATTATCTACCGTGTAATTATAAATAGAGGCAGTAGTCCAACCGGAGGTTCCACCATTCTGACTGTGGAATCCGTTCAGCGTGATTCGTTTATTAATCACATTCCAAACAAAAGTTATGCGGCCAAAGTTAAATCTATATCCTGTATAGGCATTATCCAGATTGTTATGATAAAAGTTTAAAAGGTCTGCTCCTTTGGTAGAGGTGCCGGGATAGATCGTTTTAAAATTGGATAGCATTCCATTATACTTACTTCCCCACATTTTATAAAGAGGTAATAGTGGAGTAGGATTATTTTTCAGGATATACTCCTTATTGTTTTTATCATAAACTGCCATGGTAGTAGCATCCTTCCAGGCAATCCTTACATAATAGTTTTTATCGAATACCAGGCCGCTATCCAGGATATCCATTTTACTGATTGTGTACGCAAATTTCGCCGTTGCTGAAACGATCGCGTCGTTGGCAAGAATAGACGTAAATGTAACACGTTTACCGGCATTTAAACTATTAGAACCATTCGGTTCTACAGCTACTTTTAATGCATTATCTGTTTCAAAATAAGCATTTGGATTATCGGTGAAGAATTTCTTAAACTTATCAATCGCTGTTCCGTATTCTGCATTCAGATATTTTGCTTTCTGTTCTGCACTGGCTTTTACCAAAGTAAATGTTTGTCTGTAACGTTTGCCCTTAAAAACAAGGCTATCCGCAGAAGAATGATCGTACACAAAATCAATATCACTTTTAAAACCATCCCGTATATTTCCATTTCCACCTAAGGAACCTGCGTCAGGATTATTCAATATAGAAATGTAGGAGTATGTATCGAAGGATAGCGCAGCGCCCATATCCTGCTTCACTCTATATTGAGATTTTTCTACCGTTGCAGTAGAGACAGTCGTAAGATCGGCAACCATCGTTACAAATCCTTCTTTATCAAAGTTCATATAAAAGCCATAACCGCCACCTAATCCGGTAGGCAATGTTGCGATCCAGCCATTTGGAGAACCAGTCAGGGCATTCTTAACCAGGTCTATTTGTGCACCAATCCTTTCCTGGGGTAACTGATCAAATTTTGCAACGTAGGAATCTTTTTTACAACCTAAAAAAGAAAGTGCGAAAAGCGTTATGAGGGAAAATAAATGTATTTTTTTCATGTCGATTGTTTTATTGTTCAAGATTACCGTAAACATAATTTTGAGGAGTCATTTTTTGCTTAAATCCACCTGTTTTTGTATAAAGAGATCCAGGTGCACTCAAGGGCAACCAGTCTCCAATAAATATATCCTCTGTCAGGAATTTCTGAATAGTCTTTTCAAAACTGGTTAGAAATCCGCTGGCATTATTAAATGTGGCGCCTGTTCCTTGTGCGATCTTGGTAAACTTAATCTCACCATTAGCTGGAGTAATCGCTGAAGAAAAACTAAAATCAGCTAAATACTGGGTTCCCGATGAGGTTCCTGCAGTTGCTGTAAAAGCAGCTCTTACTACAAGAGCAGTAGGCGTCTCAAATCGGAACTGTATATTATCCAATCTGTATTTAGCAGTTGAACTTGCAGCGAGGATTGAATCTTTAAACTGGTTATAAACTACTGCAAAACCAGCTGAGGAGCCATAGTTTGAATACATTACATCACTTAGGTTTACAGTAATGTTTTTGTACAAACCCTGGTTAAGCCAGTAAGGAAACGTTGCCTTTGTATCCTTCAAAACATCTTTTATGTATAACTGTACTTCTTTTTGAAGTGCGCGGAAATCAATCCCTAAAGAGGAATTATAATAATCTACTACACTTTGTTCTTTTAGACGCAACGCTTTTTTGCCGGCTTCGGTTCCCGAAGTCTTTACCCAGTTGTCGTACCAGGATTGTCCGCTTACTAATAATGAAGAAACATTTTCAGCAAAATCTTCCACAGGGCTTCCGCTTGCATAGCTGGAAACATACCCCCAATTATGGGCAGAATCTACCTTTACACTTTTCCAATCTCCATTATACGTGGATTTGGTGATTTGCTGAAAATCGGCTGGCATAATGAAACGCTGATTTAATATATGCGTAAATTCATGATGAATAACACCAAGCCGGCCGGTGACAAATGAAGGTGTTAAAGAAAAGCTGTTTATACCAAATAGGTTTATACGAATGCCGCCGGAAGCTGTACCTGCATAACCGGTATTGGACCCATCATAAGAAGTGGAACCAAATAAAACCCATTCTTTTGGAATATTGGTTTTAACAAAATTTGCTCCGGCAATTTTTTTGTACGGATTAATATATCCTTCCAAAATAGTTGTCATCATGGGTTTTACTGCTTCTACTTTCGGAGGGGATACATTTCTGTCTGCTTCATGATAATAGCGGTGATACCGGTAGATAACTGCCATATTGTACTCATCCAAAAAAGTCGTTTTTAACCATTGGTCCAGCTCTGTGTTTGAGGCGGCATCGTCGGGGTTAAGCTCTGAAATATTCGCAGGTGTAAAAACTTCTTTCTTACAGGATTGAAATAAAAGTCCTATTAAAAGAAGGGTGGTAATTGTTACAATTATATTTTTTTTCATACTAATCTTTTTAAAATAATGTAGGTTAACGGGCATTTTGTTCGAGCCCGGCAAGTTTAACCGACTCTGGAATTTGGAATACCCTTCTCAAATCATTCGGGGCTAACTCGATAAAGCTCTCTTCACCTGAAGGGTCGTAAAGATTCTTTTTTGCGGATAAATCGCGACGAATTATATCCATCCAGCGAATACCTTCCTGCAAAAATTCCGCTTTCTTAGCATCTAAAATAGTTCTCACAATGCCATTGGTAGGATCGTCAATGGAATAAAAGGCACGTATCTTATCTAAAGTCACAGCATCTTTAGTAGGATTATACCCACTTAATCTTACGCTGTAAAAAGCATCTATATCCTTTAATGCCTGGGTATTTTGTTTTAATTCTGCATACGCTTCGGCCCTGTTCATAAGGGTTTCATCTACAGTAAGTAAAATTACCGGCAGGTATGGATAACCCGTTGAAGCGGTAGCATAGAAGAAATACTCATTCCACTTATACGTGGTATAATTAGGCAAGCCATAATTAATAACAAAATTCTGTACGTTTTTACCGGTCACATTTACATCACTAAACATTTTCACCAATGTAGCTCCATAACCATATCTCGGTGTGGTATAAATTCTTTGATAAGTAGAATAATTATTTGCCAGAAGTAACGTTGATTTTTGATTGGATTTGGTAAAATCAAGGTGCACCTGCTGATATCCACTTGTTTTATAATCGGTCGCTATTGGTCTCAGATTATTTTTCCAATCACCGGACGGTACTGTTGCGCTTGCATAATCGATTACTTTTTGCCATTCGCCCTTAAAGAGATAAAACCTTGCAGCAAAAGCATTTGCTGCTGCTTTTGTAAAATGATATTTAGGAACGGAATATTTTGAATCATCCAGGAGTTTAATTCCTTCGAGAAGATCCTTTTCGATATCATCGTATATGGACTGCACTGTTCCCCTGGAATATTTAGCCAATAGAACGGTTTCAGGCTTGGTTACATAGGGTATCCCCGGAGAACTATTATCCCCTTTGGGTTTGTAGGTTTTTGCAAAAAGCATAGCCAGCATATGGTGTGCATAGGCACGGGCTACTAATGCTTCTCCTTTGTAAGGAAGTATTTCGGGACCAAAATTTCCTTTCTCCATAGACTCTAATGACTGGTTGGCTGCTGCTATTGCTTCATAGCAACCATTCCAATAATTATCTGCAGAGTTGGTAGAACCGCCTATAAAATCCTGCCAGGTATAGTAAGTTGTAATCAGATCATTTACGCTACCTACACCCGGACCTTTGTCCTCAGAGTTATCAGAGGCCGCTTCGGTAAAAGTCAGATAGTCATAGGATGGATAAGCGGTACCTGTTAACTGGGCCACCTTTTGTACTGAATTAATCTCCGTTCTGTTATCCGGATTTACATCCAGGTATCCCTTTTTGCAGGCAGAAAAAGTGACCAGCAGAAATAATATTAATGCGAAAGCTATTAATTTTGTTTTCATTTTTTTAAAATTTATAAACCGATTTTAAGGGCTAGGGTTATTTTTTTAGATTCCGGTAGAGCAACACCACCTGAGGAAAAGAATTCAGGATCCTGGCCATTCAAACGGGGATCTGAATAAATGATCCAAAGATTATTGGCTCCTAAGGAAAGGCTTGCATTTGATAATCCCAGTCTTGTTGTTATGGACACAGGGAGGTTATACCCTAATGTTATACTGGACAGTTTTACGTAATCCCCTTTTGCCACTCTTTCGTTGGAATAGTTGTACAAATTGTAAGGATACACTGAGCTCACCTGGCCCCCATTTGCATCAACAATTTGTGTGGCAGTTACTGCATCAATCAGCGCAGGTATAGATGTTTTCATTTCATCACCCGGCATTACCCACCTGTTTAAGATATCCCGTGACATGGAGGACATATCGGAATAACTGGCTGCTATTGACGGACTAAGACGGATCATATTACCATAGCCAAATTTCAGTAATCCTGAAATATTAAAATTCCTGTAACGGAATTGGTTATGGAATCCTCCGGTAACTGTTGGATCAATGGGACCCATGTAGCCCAGGTTATCAATATTGTTTCCCTGCAGACTTACGTATGTAGTTACCGGTTTTGTTTCACCAACACCTATATATTTTGGATAGCCAAAATAATGGTCAAGGCCAGCAAACTCTATTGCAAAGAGTCCTCTTTGCGGATAACCTTTTACTGCAGATCCGTTAGGAGATACTGAACTCCAAATAGACGGATCCACTTCCAGGTTGGTAATTTTATTTTTATTAACTGATAGGTTGGCCCTCATATTCCAGGTAAAATCCTTTGTTTGAACCGGCCTCCCCATAAGAGTAAATTCAACTCCCTGGCCTAGCATGGTAGCATAGTTTCCGTATTTCTGAGATTCACCACCGATACCGGATGTTCTTATATTTCCTAAAAGGTCTTGAATTTTTCTTTGGTATAAATCCACCATCAAACTAAAACGATTATTAAGAAATCCCAATTCTAATCCAAGGTTTAAATCTCTTGATTTTTCCCACGTTAATTCAGAGTTTTCCAGGTTGGAAATGTACGTTAAGGTTTCCTGATCATTCAGGTAAGGCCTTCTTGCGATCATATTATAAAATACAGCAGATGAATTGGTTGCGTTACCAATGTTTGCTACCAATCCGTAAGAACCTCTTATAGTGGCAGATGTAAGAATATTGTTTTCAGGCCAGAAATTCTCTTCATGTACATTCCAGCTACCGGCTACGTTCCAGGTTGGAAGCCATCTTGCAGTTTTGCTCATACCCATTTTATTCGATCCGTCATACCGGACAGTTGGAGTAAAAATATATTTGCCTTTGTAGGCATAGGTCGTTTGGAACATATAGGCAAGATACCTGTCGTACCCTGGTTTCATTCCAAAATAAGCTTTTCCAGCCTCTCCGGCCTGCTTAAAATACATATAATAAGGACTTACCAATCCGCCATTTTCAAATTGATATCCCACCCCATCAAAAAATTCGTCCTGGCGGTCAGCACTTCTCATTTCCATAGAACCAAAAGCAGTAACAGTATGGTCTTCATTAAAGGTTTTATCAAACCTCAATTCCTGGCGCAGGTAGTAACTTTTTAAGCTATTCGAACTCATGTTATAGAATCCTCCACTTGGTAATACCACCATTGGGTAACCAAAAGTTTGTTCAGGATCATCGTACAAATAAGTATTGGAACCAATAGTGGTCGGGTTTGATGCAGCTTTATACGCCTGAACCATATTAGAGTTCTCCAGGATAGACGTCTGATTTTCGGATTTTACATAACGATAAGCTCCGGTAATGGCATAATTAAGTTGAGGAAGAATTTTATACTCGGCCTTCCCCTGAAATTTAAAATCCAATACATTCATTTTCATGTAGTTAGAATTTAACTCGTTGATAATATTAAAAGGAGCAAAATTCTTTCTGAAATACTCAAGATCGCCATTTTCGTCATAAGCAGTAGTCATTCTACTGGTGTTCATTGCGTAATTATAGGGGTTAATATCAAACCCGCGCAGGTAAGTTCCATATACCGGTTCAGATCTCTGACTTTGTGTACCGGGTGCCCTTTGATTTCTAACAGAACCGGTGGTTAATAATTCACCCGAGAACCTTTTACCTAACTTAAAGTTGGTTCTGAAATTTCCGGTAAGTCTTTCAACACTATTCCCGATCGTTTGTCCATCATCCTTTAAATAGGATGTAGAGGCATAGGTTTGGAATCTATCCGTACCGGAGCTGATACTTAAAGAGTGTTCCTGTATAAAGGAGTTCTTAAATATAATATCAAACCAGTCTGTATTGGCATCTGCATACCTCTGTAAAAAAGTGTTCCGGCTTGCGGCGTCGTTTCTTAATCCGAAGGTATTCGTGCTGGAGTCGTATTTTTCTATAAGGTTGTACATTTTATTAAATACACCTCCATCAGACCCGTTGAGAATTCCCGGCATCTGGTAATACCCTTTATTTTGAAGCTCTACCATCACAGCCATCTGGTCAGCGGAGTTCAAAATATCAAATTCAGTATAATTAGGTTTAAGATACATGGAATAATTGCCGCTATAATTGATTCTGGGCTCACTGCTTTTTCTTCCTTTCTTAGTCGTAACCACAACAACACCATTCATAGCGCGTGCACCATATAATGCAGTAGCTGCAGCATCTCTTAAAATGGTAATGTCCTGAATGTCATCAGGATTAATCCCTGCTACGGAAGAACCCAATAAAGTATTCATATCGCCGGTTGAAAGGGCTTCGTTAGATATATTAACGACATCTTCAATCACAATCCCATCAATGACCCAAAGTGGTTTGTTATCTCCGGAAAGTGAACTGGCTCCACGAATCCTCAGCTTAGGTGCTGCTCCAAATGTTCCTGAAACATTCTGTAAGGACACACCTGCAAATTGTCCTTCCAACATCTTGGTAATATCGGGCATTCCGGCTCTTTCCACTTCTTTTGCAGAAAGGGTCGAACTGGATCCACTGAAAAGTTTTTTCTTAATGGTTTGATAACCGGTAATAACTACCTCGCTTAAATCCGCAACGCTGTTTTTAAGATGGATAGGCCGGTTCATGTTAATATTTCTTGCTTCTATTTCCTGGCTCACATAACCACTCATAGAAATCACAAGTCGTTCACGGGGAGCTACATCTCTTAAAGTAAATTCGCCTTTATTATTAGTGGCGGTACCTTTTGTAGAACCTTTTACGATAACCGACACGCCGATTAACGGATAATTGGCACTATCTGCATCCAATATCTTACCGCTCACATCGATGTTTTGGGCAAATAGAGAACTTGAGATTGTAAATAAAAGAAGCGCAAGGAATGCCTTGCGAAAAGCCCATAGGACTGGCAGACTTCTAAAAGTCGGTAATTTTCTCATTATGCAGTAATTTTTTGAATAATTCTGAACGGATTAATTTATAGCGTAAAATTTTTAAAAAGAAATAATAGTTATTGAAGTTAGAAAAGCATTTGACACGTTAAATAAATAATAAAATATCACTTCTTTTCAATCTCACTTCGAAAATAGTTCTGTTAAAGGAAGTATAAAATATTAAATAGTTGAAAACTATTATTTACGCCATGAACGGCAAATAACATTGATGAAAGGTTAAAGTCTCTGAAAACAAATCTTCTAGAGAAATCGAAGTCCATCTTACATAAAAGATTGACGAACAGAAAGTAAATAAAATTTGTGTGAGATTTCTATCACTAATAAAGAGAAAACAGGGACACTAATAGTTAGATGCTAATGGGGGATTTTTTTATGAAATCCTGTTTCTACTCTTTAAATAAGCATTCTTGTATATCGCTCCAAATCAATCTTTAGGCCTTGTATTAATTTGTTTCCAAATCCAATAATAGGCAGGTTGCATTTAGAATTGAAAATCGATTTGGTTTGACAGAGAATATTGGTGAGGATGCCATCAATGGCAGAAATCTTTAAAAAGGTTCATAAAAAGACATCAAAAAATATTCCCTCTGTGTACTTTATTTTTATGCCTTATTTAAAAAATTTCGGCTGGCAGATTAAATTAATCCTTTAGCTTTTGAGCCATCTTAAGTGTTATTTCTCTTCGCCCTGAAAGAATAGAGGAAACATGTCCTTTACTTCCAATAAGGGGTTCTAGATCTTTATTTTTTAACCCTTGCACCTGCACTTTGTCTTTAATAACTTCCAACACTTTTATTCCAGGCATCTATACTGTTCTGTCTTCATAGTCTTTTATAAATAGCAACAATATTTGCAAAAAATACGTAATTGCATCATTTTTCAATTTGAACGCAGCAACTTAATTTATTTTAGTTCCAACCCAGAAAATTTCTCCATTAAAATTAACCTTATTAAAAAGCGAAAAGTTGACTTCTCCAACTTTCTTCATGTGCCTTTATCCATACATAAAATAAAAAATCGTAAATAATATGACACAAAAAATCACAACCTTTTTCTTCATTTTTTAAATTATTTAGACCGACCAATAATTGTTCATGTGTGGCAAATACCTCCCCTCATTTATAAGAAATCTACAAAACTAAGCCAACGGCTTCTCTTGTTATATAATAATAATTTATATACTTTTCAAGTATAAATATTTATCATTCACGTAAACTGCAGGCATTTTACTCTTTTTATAGTAGAATTCAACTCACTCTTACAAAGTAAAAATGATTAACTTTATTGCAAACTTGACCCTCATGACGGCCATTCAAAAAACCCTGATATCAGAACAAGATTACCTTGAAGAAGAAAGAAAAGCACTAAATAAAAGGGAATACTATAAAGGGGAAGTATTTGCAATGGTGGGTGCAACTCAAAATCATAATGCAATTACAGGATCGTTAATCGGTGAGCTTTACGCTTTTTTAAAGGGAAGATCATGTAAGGTATATCCAGGCGATTTAAGAGTCCATAATCCGGAAAATGGATTATATACTTATCCTGATGTTACCATTGTTTGCGGTAAGGAAGAATACCTGGATGAAGAGTTTGACACGCTGCTTAATCCTACCGTTTTAATTGAAGTGCTTTCTCCCACAACAGAAGGCTATGACAGGGGAACCAAATTTAAATTGTACAGAAGCATCCCATCTCTAAAGAATTATATCATGATCAGCAGTACAGATTTTTCTGCCGAAATTTATACACGAATGGATAATGATGAATGGAATTTAACTATGGCAAAAGAAATGGATGGGATTATTCATATTAGTGCCATTGATTTTGACCTTCCATTAAAAGATGTATATGCTCAAATGGAAGATTTGATTCTATAGATTTTAAAGTAGATTTTAAAAATTCTTCTAATATACAATCCCCGGATTTATTTGCACGCTCTAGTTGGCGACCCGCCAAAAAAACATCTTAAAAATCTTTTATGCAGTATGCAGAAAAATTTCGGCTGGCAAATTAAAATAATCCTTTAGCTTTTGAGCCATCTTTAGAGTTATATCTCTTC
>JBBSSE010000004.1:0-25224 GCA_038242375.1 Chitinophagales bacterium | reverse complement strand
TGGCGATGGATATTTGAGAATATATCTCTGTGCCGGTTAGTTTTTCTAATAGCGATGCTTTGCTGTCTTTATCAGCTTTTAAAAAGGCTGTAAAATCTCCCTGGGCAAGTAATACGGAACGGGTAAATTGATGAAAATTGAGACCAACCAATTTTTCAATTTCTGCCAGTGTTTCCGTTTTCTTTTCTGCAAACGGAGTGCTGGTTGATACATTGAATAGCTGAATCGTATCTGACTGCAATCTGCCTGTTATACTATCCTTTGCACGCCTTACCTGCCATGTGGCGCGGTAAATCTGTTTGTCAATTCCCGCAAAAGTAATTTGTGCCAAACCTGTTGCAGTTCCATCCATTAGAATTGATTTCACATCGCCCTGGGAAATAGTTGAACCACTGGCGTCTAATAATTCAACACCCGATTCCCTGGCCAAATCATACCGTGGTGTCTTCCCATAAAGAGCCAGACATATTGCATCCAGCAAGGTGGATTTTCCTGCGCCTGTGGCACCCGTAATGGCGAATATGCCGGTGGAAGCCAATGGCTCTGCCGTAAAGTCTATAAACGCTTCACCGATGGAGGCTAAATTCTTTATTTTAATCGAAAGGATCTTCATTTATATTTCTTTTGACTCTACTTGATTTTTTACCTCATTAAATAAATTCAGCAATTCTTCCGGAATTTGGCTATGATATGTTCGTTCAAAGGTTTTCTGCAAAATAGATTCGGGCGACAATTGTTTTTCTAATGAATTCAGGGATGGAATGCTGGTTTCTTCATTTCTTTTGTATGAAGATACAATCCGGGCGAGGCGGATATATTTTCCGGTAAGCGCATTTTCAATTTGAAAGCGCATGGAAGGTTCGGGACCATCTAAATGTATGTTTACCTCCAGGTATGGAGCCTTGTGGATATCTCTTTCTCCAATGTCCTCCAGCCGTAATAATTCCTGAATTACTTCCGAAAGGGTAGCTGGTTTCTTAGGGATTTTTACAAAGGGAATTGATACCGGTATTTCCAGTGGTTCAATACTTTGCAGGCCTTCATCTGAATACTCCAGAATAAGTACCTGGTGCACATAATTTATTTCCGAAAAAGACAAAGGAATGGGACTGCCACTGTACCGGATATTTTCTTTTTCACCCACTTTTTGAGCCCGGTGAATATGTCCTAAGGCAGTGTAGCTGATGTCCTCATGAAAAGCCGATAACGGAATGCATTCTACGCCACCCATGATTTCCCTGTCATGAGAATCCTTGTCATAAAAACTGACCTTCATGGCATGTAAATGTCCCATAGCAATGATGTGATGATGAGGCAATCGCTTCTGATGTGCGTGGTTGTAGACTTCATTGTATAAGATGGAAACTCCGTCGGTATAGGAATTGGAAGAATCCGGAACGGTTGGATAATCTCCCATTCGTAGAAAAGGAATTGCCATGCACCAAAGTTTTATTTCTCCGGCCTGATCTTTAATTGGGATCAATAATTTATCATAATCAATATTGCCTTCTTCCGTTTTATGGATGAGCCCGATAATATGAACATTGGAAGATTCCAATAATGGTTTTGGCGCTTCGAGCCTGCTGGCTGAATCATGATTTCCGGCGGTGATAATAATTTGCAAATGCGGATAAAGTCTTGTTGCCTTATTTATAAAAGAATAAAAGATGCGAATAGATGCAGCGGACGGATTAGAAACATCAAATACGTCGCCACTCACGAGCAGCACATCAATGTTTTGTGATTGAATGGTTTCTAATAACCAATCCAGAAATAATTTGTGTTCATAACTCCTGTCGTACTGATAAAATACCTGGCCCAAATGCCAATCGGCAGTATGTAAAATTTTCATGCATTTATTATTTATGGACTTAGCAGTTTCTTTACAGGAAATTGTCGCTTTTAGTATCCTTTGTTCAAATTTACACTATTAATTTTCCATCTCTTTTAGGTACTGAAATTTCATTTTTTGAAGAGAGGCTTGTAAGAATAGAAATAGAATTATCGCTTGCAGGTGGATTGTTTATTTTGATATAATGCAGGTTTTAGAAAGGATTAAGGTAATAGTAATCGTTACTTTTTAAAAATAAAAAACACGGCGCAAATCAGCAAAGCGAAGCCGACCAAATGATTCCATTTCAAATGTTGATCTTTGAAAAAAATGAACATAAATCCTGTGAAAACGACCAGCGTGATTACTTCCTGAATGACTTTAAGTTGCCATAAATTGAAAGGTCCTCCATCTTCGGAAAAACCAATCCTGTTTGCCGGAACCTGGAAAAGATATTCAAAAAAAGCAATTCCCCAACTCATTAAAATCACCACAAACAAACTGACACCAACCAACTTATTCATTTCCTTTAATTTCAAATGACCATACCAGGCCAATGTCATAAATGAATTGGAAATAACTAATAAAACAATCGTGAGAATCATTTTTTTCATCAGCGTAATATTTGTCGTTATACAGAAAAAGTCATAGAATGATCTACCGCGACGATTGTCAGCCAACCATCTTTCCGTCCTTCATGTGCAGAATGCGATCGCTCAGTTGTGCAAGCTCTTCATTATGTGTAACGATTAAAAATGTTTGTTGAAACCGTTCTCTAAGATCAATGAATAAATTGTGCAATTCCTTAGCATTCGCGGAATCCAGATTGCCTGTAGGCTCATCAGCCATTACAATAGATGGATTATTAATCAATGCTCTTGCGACTGCTACACGTTGTTGCTCACCACCTGATAATTCTCCCGGTTTGTGATCTGCCCTGTCTCTAAGATTTAATAATTCCAGAAGATCCATTGCTCTCTTTGTAAGGTCTTTACTTTTTTTACCGGCGATCCATCCCGGAACACAAATATTTTCTATCGCAGAAAATTCTGGTAAAAGATGGTGAAATTGAAAGACAAATCCAATATGTTCATTGCGGAAATTTGCCAGGTCCTTTCCATTTAAGGCGCTTACTTTTTTATTCTCCAGATATATTTCACCGCTGTCAGCGTTATCCAACGTACCTAAAATATGGAGCAGCGTACTTTTTCCCGCACCTGAAGAACCGGAAATAGATACGATTTCTCCCTTTGAAATGTTAATGTCAACCCCTTTGAGTACCTGGAGGGTGCCATAACTTTTGTAAATTTCTTTTGCTTTTAACATGTTTAAATGTAAGAGTTAATTCCTGTTTTTGCTGCAAAATTATTTAAAAAAAAGCATAGTGGGATCAATTCAGAAAATGCGGTGAATCAGATGGTTATCCGGGTCGATCTAGCGTTTGAAATAAAGACAACATACACACTGGATTAAAAAAAATATTTCTATTCTTCAGCTTGAGCCTGGCATTAATAAAGGGCATGAAATATTTTTTGAACATTTACGTCTTAAAGCTTAGGAAATCCGTAAATAAAACATTATTTGGTATTACCAATATAACTTCTACATTTGCGGAAAATCAGAAATCCTGGAAATACGATTTTTTACTTAAAAAAATAAAATTATAAAATATGTTTTGGACCCTAGAACTCGCATCACACCTGGAAGAAGCTCCATGGCCTGCATCAAAAGATGAACTGATTGATTACTCAATCAGAAGTGGTGCACCAATTGAAGTAGTTGAAAATTTGCAGGAATTAGAAGACGAAGGTGGAGAAATTTATGAAAGCCTTGAAGACATCTGGCCTGACTATCCCAGCCAGGAAGATTTCTTTTTTAATGAAGATGAGTATTAATTTCTAAACGTATTTGCCGTTTAAAGAATGATTATAACTGATTATCGATAAAAATTGATCGGAATAAAACGTTAAAAAAACCGCTTGATATATTATTCAAGCGGTTTTTTTTATTTGAAACACGAAATTTGAAACACGAGTTTTGAAACACGAATTTAAGGCACGAATTACACGAATTCTCCGAACTCCGAACTCTGAACTCCGAACTTCGAACTAAGAACTCCGAACTCTGAACTCTGAACTCCGAACTCTGAACTCCGAACTTAGAACTCTGAACTTACTTTTCCATCTGTTCAATCACAGCCTGTGTTACACCTGTGGAAGAGAAACCTCCATCATGGAATAGATTCTGCATGGTTACGTATTTGGTCAGGTCACTAAATAAGCTCACTGCATAATTGGCGCAAGCTTCAGCGGATGCGTTTCCTAATGGGCTCATTTGTTCCGCATAGGTGATAAATCCATCAAATCCTTTCACACCGCTACCGGCAGTAGTACGTGTAGGAGATTGAGAAATGGTGTTTACGCGTACTTTTTTATTCAATGCATAATGGTATCCAAAACTACGTGCAATGCTTTCCAGTAAAGCTTTTGCATCGGCCATTTCACTATAATCAGGGAATACTCTTTGTGCAGCTATATACGTAAGGGCTACCACGCTTCCCCACTCATTCAAAGCATCTAATTTCATGGAAGTAGCCAATAATCTATGCAAACTTGTAGCTGAAATGTCGAGTGTTTTTTGATTAAAAGTATAATTCAAATCAGTATAGCTATTCCCTTTTCTCATATTCACACTCATACCAACAGAATGCAGAATAAAATCAAAACTGCCTCCGAAATGCTCTTTTGATTTGGTAATCAGATTAAGCATATCCTCGTCGCTTGTTACATCACACGGAATGACCGGGGCATTGATTTTTTCTGCCAGTTTATTGATTTCTCCCATGCGCATAGCCACCGGAGCATTTGTTAAAACGATTTCTGCACCTTCTTCATGACAGCGCAAAGCCGTAATCCAGGCGATAGATCTCTCATCCAAGGCACCAAAAATAATTCCTTTTTTTCCTTTTAATAAATTGTACGACATGGTTATATTTTTTTTAAAGCATTTACAATTTGATTCTTCCTGAAGCCGCAAAGATTAAAAATTATTTATGATTCAGGATAGATTTTTTAATCAGGCACAAAAAGTTCTCAACTTTTATAATTTATTAGCGGATTATCCATCTTAACTTTTCATCATTTCCCGCGCATTTTCAAAAGCAGCCGGTGTCGGTTTTTTTCCACTAAGCATCGTGGCAATGGTGGCTACTCTTTCTTCATCATTCAGCGTTTTTATGAGTGTTACGACCTTGTCACCCAAGGTGTCTTTATACACCTCAAAATGTTTATGCGCTTTTGCGGCTATTTGCGGCTGATGAGTAATAGAGATCAGTTGGTGATCTTTAGAAAGTTTTTGAATGATCAGACTAACCTGCCTTGCTGCCTCACCACTTATGCCCGAATCGATTTCATCAAAGATCAGGGTGGGTAACTGGACTTTTTTTGCAACCAGTGATTTTATGATCAGCATTAAACGACTTAATTCTCCGCCACTGGCTACTTTACGAATAGGCTCAAAACGGGCGGATTTATTCGCATTAAAAAGGAATTCTATTGCATTGTTACCAAATAAATTCAATTCATTCTCTTCTGTGACTGACACTTTTATTTGCGCATTGATCATGCCCACCTGAATCAATAATTCATTGACTTTTTCTTCAAATGGCAGGATTTCTTTTTTTCTTTTTTCAGAAATATCTTTTGCAAACCGGAGGGCATTCTTGAAAAGATGAGTGGATTCTTTTTCCTTTTCAGCAATTGCTTCTGTGAGGTCGCCGACTTTTACCAGTTCTTTTTCGAGGGCGTTTTTTATTTCAAGGAGTTGCCGCGTAGTCTGAACGGTATGTTTTTTGAACAGATTATATCCCAGGGCCATCCTGTCATTCAAATCTCCGAGGAGATCTGCATCGTACACCACTTTATTATTGCAGGTGCCAATTTCCGAACTGATATCCTGTAGTTCAATTGTAACCGATTTCAATCTTTTAAAAAGTTCTTCGGTTTCGGGGAAAACGCTTTGAAGAGATTGAAGTTTGTGCTGAATGCTTTGTAATTCCTGAATAACAGGTTCATCCTTTTCTTCCAGTTGGGAATAAATTTCTGTGAGAGCGGTTTTTATATTTTCCGCATTGCTCATTATTTTTATATCCGCTTCTATTTTCTCTATTTCGCCTTCGGCAAAGGCTGCATCATTCAGCTCATCCCATAAAAACTGGTTGTAATCCAGTTCCTTATTCGCGGTCAATTGAGCGCTTTTTAAATCTTCTAATTCTTTTATAGTTCTTTTATACTTTTTATAATATACGCGGTACTCCTCCAGGTTTTTTCCATTTCCAGCCAGTGCATCGATTACCTCTCTTTGAAAATCATTTGAATTTAAATCCAGCGTGTCAAATTGCTGATGAAGATCGACCAACAAGGAAGACAATTGTTTTAATTGTGCGAGGGTAACAGGCGAATCATTAATAAATGCCCGCGACTTTCCGCCCGGATTTATTTCACGCCTGATTAAAATTTCTTCACCTTCATCCAGTTCGTTCTCCGTAAGGAAAGATTTTACTAAAGTTCCGTTTTGTTTAAAGACGCCTTCTATAAAGCATTTCTTTTCCTTATCCATAAGAACGGCTGTATCTGCTCTATCGCCCAGGATAAGGCTTAGAGCGCCCATGAGGATACTTTTACCGGCACCGGTTTCTCCTGTTATTATATTTAAATGAGAAGAGAAATTGATTTCGATGGAATCA
Source organism: Chitinophagales bacterium (assembly GCA_038242375.1). Lineage (GTDB taxonomy): Bacteria > Bacteroidota > Bacteroidia > Chitinophagales > Chitinophagaceae > Ginsengibacter. Next base: position 18,649 of record JBBSSE010000004.1, on the reverse strand, counting down.
ATGATCGCGTAATTATGTATGTGCAGTTCCTGAAGCATATTATGGTCGTGCAAATTACATGATTCCTTTTGTTTAATACAAAATTGGGAGGAATTTGTTGAATGCTTTGTGTTGGAATGGTTGGGATTGTTGGAATTGTTGAATTGTTGGAATTGTTGGAATTGTTGAATTGTTGAATTGTTGAATTGTTGGAATTGTTGAATTGTTGAATTGTTGAATTGTTGGAATTGTGTTGAATTGCTGAGATTGTGGAATTGTTGAATTGTTGGAATTGTTGCGTGATTGAATTGTATCTAAGTTTTGAAAACGCTGATCAGGATACTATCTCCCAATAAAAAATGGCGCCTTTTTAAAAAAGCGCCATTCAATATATTTTATCGAAACAAATTATTTTATTTCTACTGAATCATTTAATTCATCATCTACCAAAATACGTCCGCAGTTTTCGCAAATAATGATTTTCTTTCTTTGTTTTACTTCACTTTGTTTTTGTGGAGGAATCGCGTTGTAACAACCACCGCAAGAATCTCTCTCAACTGCAACTACTGCAAGTCCGTTTCTATAGTTATTACGGATACGGTCATAACTTACCAGCAATCTTTCTTCTACTTCTGCTCTTGCCTCGTCTTCCAGCTTTTTATATTGAGATTCTTCCTTTTCAGTTTCACTAATAATCTTCTCCAGTTCGCTTTTCTTTCCTTTCAGATTCGTTTCTTTCGTAGCAACTGCTTTTTTAGCCAATTCAAGTTGTTTGCCTTTTTCAGCGATATCTTCATTTGCATCTTTAATATGCTTTTCAGCCAGCTTTATTTCGAGGTCCTGCATTTCCATTTCCTTGGTTATAGCTTCAAACTCACGATTGTTTTTTACATTATCGCTTTGTTTTTCGTATTTCTTTATTAATTCCTGGGCATCTTTAATGAGGGTTACTTTGTCGGTAATAAATTGCTGAATACCATTTATTTCTTCTTCAATACGGTTTTGACGTGAATGCAAACCGGCAATTTCATCCTCCAAATCACTTACCTCTATGGGCAATTCACCCTTTAGAACTTTTATGCCATCTAATTTAACATCAACCTTTTGTAGTTTTATCAGGGAGGTCAATTTTTCCTCTACGGAGAATTCTTTAATTTGTGCCATAAATAATTATATGAGTTTAATTTTTTTCAGAAATAAATACCTTATAAGTAATAATTAACAGGATTGGTATTAATTTCTGATTTTAGGACGGCAAAGTTAAGTAATTTTTGCTGTAAAAATTCAGTCAAAAGTTCTATGGTAAACTGTTCACTCTCAAAATGGCCAATATCTGCCAATAGAATTCTCCCATCAGCATCAAAAAATTCGTGATATTTCACATCTCCTGTAATAAAAACCTGAGCACCCGCTGCCAGCGCGTTCTTCAGAAGAAAAATTCCTGCTCCTCCACACAAGGCTACTTTTTGAAGCTTGTTCCCGGACAATTGCGTGTGCTTTATGACAGAAAGAGAAAACTGTTTTTTCAAAAGTTTTAACAAATCTTCCTCTGTTATTCCTTCTGGAAATTCACCTATAAGGCCACTACCCACATCATCTCTTGTATTATCGAGAGTATTAATGTAATAGGCTACTTCCTCATAAGGATGTGCTAAACGCAACTTTTTTAATAGTGTATTTTGAAGATGTGCCGGAAAAAGTACCTCGATCCTCGTTTCATTCTCATAATGTCTTTCTCCTTTTTCACCTACATGCGGATTCGTGCCTTCACCCGGTTTAAAACTTCCCTGCCCTTCCAGGTTAAAACTACATTCATCGTAATTTCCTACTGCACCGGCACCGGCTTCGAAAAGCGCATTTCGAACTTCTTCCGCATTTTTCGTTGGACAAAAAGTAACCAATTTCTTTAGGGTTTCTTCTTTTGGCAGCAATACTTTGCAGTTTTGGAGGCCAAGCTTTTCTGCGATTTTGTGATTTACACCGCTTAGAATATTATCCAGGTTTGTATGGATCGCATAAATGGCAATGTTGTTTTTGATTGCATCTATAATAGTTCTTTCTACATAATTAGCACCTGTAAATCTTTTTAATCCCCTGAAAACAATTGGATGATGGGCAACGATCAGGTTACATTTTTTTCGGATGGCTTCTTCTACCACCTGCTCTGTTACATCCAGCGAAACGATTATTCCGGTACAAAGATGTGATTTGTCACCTACCAGCAAGCCGGCATTGTCATAAGATTCCTGGAGGGATGGCGGAGCGAGATTTTCTAAGATCTCTGTAATATCACTTATTTTCATATCGTTTGTTTTAGATTTTAGATCGGGAGGCAATGTTTTTTAGAATAGGGAATATACAAAAAAGAATAAAAACGGTGTCAGCTTTACCGGAATATTGAAGTTAGGAATATCGCTCCTTCAAAATTAAAATTATGGTAATTCAAAATAAACCTTTTTCCAAAAACAAAAATTATTCGTCCCCTACAATAATCTTTTTTCTCTTTTTTGGGAGAACCATGCTGTGTCCCTATTTTTACAGGCATGAATAAAATAATCAATTTAAAACCTTTTAAAGAATTTCTTCAGTCAGAATTTGCCGGGGGGATTATCCTGCTTGGATGTGTGATTCTTTCACTTATCATCGCGAACTCACCTTTAGGGCCGGGATTGGAAAATATACTTGCTACAGAATTAGGCTATATTTTCGGTGCAGTTGATCTTAAATATTCAACACTTACCTGGATTAATGACGGCTTGATGGTCATATTTTTTCTGATGGTGGGATTGGAAATTAAACGGGAATTAGTAGAAGGAGAATTATCATCTCCAAAAAAAGCAGCCATGCCTATTATGGCGGCCTTAGGTGGTGTAATTTTTCCCGCATCTATTTATTATTTTTTTAACCAGGGAACAGAAACTGCCGCCGGCTGGGGTATTCCCATGGCTACAGATATCGCATTTGCGATTGCTATCATTACCATGCTTGGTAAAAAAGTTCCTCTTTCTTTAAAAATATTTCTTGCTGCACTGGCTATTGTAGATGACCTGATGGCTATTTTGGTCATTGCTGTGTTTTATACTTCCGAACTGCACTACAATTATCTGATATATGCCGGACTTCTTTTTGTTCTTCTAATCGTGTTTAACCGGATGGGTGTTAAGAAGATATATTTTTACCTGATTCCCGGCTTATTTATCTGGTATTTTGTGCATCATTCCGGAATTCATGCTACCATAGCGGGTGTGCTGGTCGCTATGACGTTACCCACTACCACAGATGCAAAAGAATCTCCGCTGGAAAAATTGGAACACATGCTTGTAAAGCCTGTAAATTTCCTCATCATGCCCATTTTTGCCCTGGCGAATACGAATATTAAATTTCAGCCTGAAATGCTCGCCGGTTTAACGACGCCTCTTGGTCTTGGAATTATTCTGGGATTGCTTATAGGAAAACCAATCGGGATTACCCTCATTTCCTGGATCGCTGTGAAATTGAAAATATCCAGTTTGCCCGACAAGGCGGCCTGGCTGCAAATCATTGGCGTAGGACTATTAGCGGGTATTGGATTTACGATGTCTATATTTATTTCTGTACTTTCTTTTTCCGGCCAGACATTATTATTATCAGAAGCCAAATTCTCTGTATTGGTAGCATCCATTTTATCCGGTATTGCCGGTTCATTGCTGCTGACCGCCGCGGCCAAAAAGAACTAATTCCTCCTTTATTCAATTTTAAAATCATTCTATAATGAAACATATCATCGTACCAACAGATTTTTCAGAAAATGCGCTTAAAGCTGCAACGTTTGCCTTGTCATTGGCTTCAGAACTGGAGGCTGAATTTTCCCTGATTCATGCTTATCAATGTTTTCGTTCAGGATTTCAGGCTAATACCACCAATGTGCAGGATGAAGAAAGAGCACGGAATGAAGCGGAAAGAGAGATGGAGAGCTTTATTCAAAAATTACAAAATAATGGAGAAGGAAAGTCAATTAAAGGTGAATGTGTTGAAGGAACTCTATTAGCAGTTATTAACCGGATAAAAAACGACAATGATAAAACGCTTCTTGTGATGGGAACGACTGGTGCCTCAGGAATCAAGTATCATCTTATTGGTTCGAATACCTTGTTTATCGCCAAGAAAACCTCCTTGCCTCTTCTAACGGTTCCGGTTGGAACAAGTCATAGTCAAATCAAAAAGATTGCGGTTTTTACAGATTATAGGGAGGAGGATAAAAAGAATCTTTCCCACCTGATTTCTTTCTTTGGTACCAGTGCAGTTTCTTACCAGCTTTTTCATATTCATGAATCCAATATGAAAGTTTTAATGGAGGATAATGAAAAATTACAAAAGTGGGCAGATGAATTAAAAAAGAGTTGCGGACTAAACAACCTGATGTATGAATTGGTGGAAGGAAAAGAAAACGCAACATTAGTAGATGAAATTTCTCAAAGAGAAGATATTAATTTACTAACGTTGACAATGGTCGAACAAAATTTCTGGGATAGATTGTTTGAAAAGAGTTTAGCAAAAGCTATCGTACTGCAAGGGAAAACGCCGGTATTTATTCAGCATTGAGTTCTTTAGTTAGGAGTTAGAAGTTAGGAGTTAAGAGTTCAGCATTCAACGCAAAGCATTCAACACGAAGCATTCAACACGAAGTATTCAACACGAAGTATTCAACATGAAGTATTCAACGCTTCATCTTACTCCTTCGACAAATCCACATTGATCCCTTCCCCTTCTCCCCAGGGAGCAAGTTTTAAAAGAGAAAAACTTTTGCTCTTGAACCGCCATGCCCTGGATAAAAATTTAAGTTCTGCCGGTGTATCCGGTAAAGTAATAGTCAATTTGCCATAATCATCATTTGCGCTCCAGGTTCCCAGGTAAGTAATACCATCTTTTATTGCCTTCATTGGACCATGGTAATAATCTGTTTTTGATAAAATAAAAATGTAGCCTTTATAGTTAGTTGTAAGCACAGTTCCATGGTCATCGGCAAAACTCACTATGAAATTTTGATTTAATAAATTCTGCTCAAATAATTTTTCCTGCAAGTTTCCCTTATTTTTTTCTTTATTACAGGATATCAAAAATAGAAGAGGAAGAAGAAATATTAAAAAATGCTTTTTCATGATGGACCGGGAAATTAAGATTCAAAATTGAATGCTGAAATATTGGTCGTAAAGTTATTCTTTTTATTGATTTTCTCAAAGTTTGGTACGTTTCACTTAATTGTAATTTTAGTTAAAGAAATTTACTTAAAACGATGCGATTAGAGAGCATTCAGAAAGAGCTCTTCGCATTCCTAAAAAATGGTATCTTTAAAATTGAAAAAGTAATATGCAGTATTTCAGGATTTTACCATTATTTACAGCTTTTGTTCTGCTCTCTCATTTGCTTGCAGCTCAACAAAGTGGAGGGAATCCTCCTTCTATTAAATGGAGCCAGGTGAATACTCCCGCCGCCAGGATTATATTTCCACATGGACTCGATTCTACAGCGAACAGAATCGCGAATATTATTTCCTTTATTCAAAAACCCACTCAGGTGACCATTGGCAACCGCTCACGGAAAATAAACATTGTATTGCAAAGCCAAACCGCTATCTCTAACGGATATGTAGGTCTGGCACCGTTCAGGAGTGAGTTTTATCTGACTCCTCCACAAAATAGTTTTGATTTGGGAAGTCTGCCGTGGCCGGATATGCTTGCTATACATGAATACAGGCACGTGGAGCAATATAGCAATTTTGATGTAGGCTTGTCGAGAGTGATGCGGACGATTTTTGGAGATGGAGGTCAGGCATTGGCAAATAGTGCGGTAATACCCGATTGGTTTTATGAGGGAGATGCAGTGTTTAATGAATCAAATTTAAGCAAACAGGGACGGGGAAACTTACCCTCTTTTTTTAATGGATTTCGCTCATTATGGAAAGATGGAAAAAATTATACCTGGATGCAATTGCGCAATGGTTCGCTGAAAAACTATGTTCCGGACCATTATAAACTTGGTTATATATTGGTTGCTTATGGCCGCGAAAAATACGGCGATAAATTTTGGAAAGATGTGACTCATGACGCCGCTGCCTATAAAGGGCTGTTTTATCCTTTACAAAAAGCTATAAAAAAATACGCGGGAGTTTCCTACAAAACCTTCCGGAAAGATGCGCTTGATTATTTTAAGTTCCAGTTTAATGTTGAAGAAAAAACATGTTTGGCTGGTTCAAAAAAGATAAAGTATTTGAATGAGCAATATCCATCCCTTACTAATCAGGGAGACGTCATTTTTATAAAAAACAGTTTTGATGAAATTCCCGCTTTCATGATTAGAAAGGAAGATGGAAAGGAAGATCAAATACGCATTTCTGATTATACTATCGATCCATATTTCAGTTATAAAAATGGCAGGATTGTATATGCTTCCTATCGCCCTGATCTGCGGTGGTCGAACCGGAATTACAACGAAATTAAGATTCTAAACATTGCTAACGGTAAGCAACAAACGATTGCAGGCAGGTCCCGTGCTTTCTCACCGGACATAAGCGGGGATGGCAAACTGGTAGTAGCTGCGGTAGATGATGATCTGGACCGTCAGAGCCTGCAGATATTTAATGCAGAAACAGGTAAATTAATAAAACAACTCTCTAATAAGGCAGGGTTGATCTATACTTATCCAAAATTTACTGAAGGAAATAATATCGTAGCAGCCGTTCGCAATCATGAAGGAGAAATGTCGATTGCAGAAATTAATCATGATAAAGATGAAACAAATTATCTGCTGCCTTTTACGTTGAATGTAATTGGGTTTCCTGTTTCGCTTAGAGATACCCTGTATTTTTCGTATTCTTATTCAAAAAACGATGAATTATTCGCGTACACTTTTAAGGATAAAAAACTTTGGAAAATTAACACACCCGGAATAGAAGGGGTAGGGAAATATCATCCTGCCGTAAATGATGAAAGTATTGCCTGGCATACATTTACAGCAAATGGTAATAAGATCATTAAGATGCCTAAGAGCGGACTTGTATTTGAAGAAATGCCGGAAAAAAAGCTCGTAAGGATCTCTGCTGATTTTGGGATTTCTTCCCTAAGTAAAACCAATGCAAACCTTCTTTATATGGTGCCGGATGATACTTTCGCCGTTTCAAAATACAGGAAGAGTTTTCAATTATTTAATTTTCACAGTATTATTCCTGACATCAGTGATCCGGATTATTCACTTTCTCTTGTCGGGGAAAATATTTTAAACACGTTTCAGTCTGAATTATCTCTTACTTACAACCAGGCGGAAGGGTATAAACGCATTGGTTTTTCCGGTATATACAGTGCTTTGTTTCCTTACCTGACGGGTGGTGTAAATTATACTTTCGATCGCCGGTTATTCAGAAATGGTTCTCCCGTTTATTTTAACCAGTTGGAGCCGTATGCCGGTATCAGTATTCCTTTGAACCTGAGCCGCGGACGATCATTCACATTTCTAAATGCAGGATCGCAGTATGTCTTTAATAAAAGCTTTTTTAAAGGATCTTACAAAGATTCGTTGGCCAACAAATCATATGGATACCTGAATAATTATGTATCCTTTAGTCACCAGGTTCAAACTGCATCCAAACAAATTTTTCCCCGCTTTGCCCAGGTAGTAAGTGCCAGTTATAAGAGAGCTGTAAATAATTACAGTGGAAACCAGGCAGTGGTTAGTGCCCGTTTTTACCTTCCGGGATTATTTAAGAATAATTCAGTCGTTCTCAATGGTGCCTGGTTAAAAAAAGATAGTTTACGCCAGGTAAATTTCTCATCGGGCTTTCCCTTCTCCCGAGGTTATGAAGCAGCAAACTTTTACCAGATGTATAAATGGGGGGCTAATTATCATCTACCCCTCATCTATCCGGATGCCGGATTTGGAAATATATTATTTGTATTAAGAGTGCGTGCAAATTTATTTTTTGATGAAACGGTTGTTCAGGATTTTAAAATGAACCGCGAAAAGTTTGAGGCAAATTTCCGCTCTGCCGGTACAGAAATTACGTTTGATACGAAATGGTGGAACCAGGTAAATGTTTCTTTTGGTTTCCGGTACAGTTATCTTTTGGACCAGGATGTATTTGGAAGGAGCGGTCATAACCGCTGGGAGATTATTTTGCCGGTTAATATTTTTAATAAATAAACCTCCTTTCTAAAAAATTTAATCTTTAAATAATTTTTCAGGTGTATTCTCTTATAAGTTTTTATTAAATTGCAGTGAAACAATTAATTTATTGAATAAATGATCTATGGCACTTCCCGCTCCTTCTAAGAAAACAAAAAGCATTGTAAAAAATACCTTCATCTTTTTAGCCGTAACTACGGTGACTACATTTATGGTAGCGGCTGTCATTTTGGAAGGAAGAAGGGTAAAGAGAGAAAATGAGTTATTAAAGTATGAAGTCTGGTAATCCGGATGAATGCGCGTTTTTCACAATCCTTTTTGCAATAATTATTTCCGGTGCTTTGCAATTTAATGGCTTACTTTCCCGTTTATTATAAATAAACCGAAAATTCTTTGTCAAGAAATTTAAAAAACTGGAATAATAGTTGTTATTTAAATAAATAATAATACTTTTACTTATTGAAAAAATATTTTTACATACTCTTATTTATTTTAGCTCTTAGTTTTAATAGCTCAGCGCAGGTTAAACGGAACCTTCTGAATGAAGATGTGTCTTCATCTGTAAAATTTTATCCAAACCCTGCCGTAAGTTTTATCAATTTTGAATTCGATAAGGACTATGATAAATCTTATACCTTGTACATTTACAGTTTTATAGGTAAAAAGGTTGTTGAACTTAAATTTTCCGAGTTAAAAATGACGGTTCCTTTAAACGACTTCTATCGCGGAGTATATATTTTTCAATTCAGGAACAAGCAGGGAACAATAATAGAGTCCGGTAAATTTCAAGTGGTAAAATAATAATCTATTTTCCGGAAAAGTATTCTTAAATCACATTGGTTAAGTCAACCAACTCTCCCCAAAAAAAGTCCTTTACACACTAAGATTTTCTTTGACGCCTGCTAAATTTAGTTTTTTATTATCGTTTTTATGCCATTTTGTCCCATATTCAATGTTGGCAAAAGTTTTGACTAACCTACCTTTGCAGCCCTAATTTAAAAAAAAGAAAATATTTAATATAGTTATGTCTAAAAATCATTCGAACGATCGGTCAGAAGAAAATGAAGCGGAAGAATTGAATCCTTCTCAGGGAAATGAGGGAAATAGTAATTCTGAGGAAACAACTTCCAATGATAATTCCTCTGAGTTGGAAAATATGAAGAATACGCTGGAGGAACAAAAGGATAAGTATATCCGTTTGTTTGCTGAATTTGATAATTATAAGCGCAGGACTTCTAAGGAAATGATCGAGATACGGTTAACCGCCGCAAAAGATCTCATAGGGTCGCTTTTGGATGTATTGGATGATATGGATCGTGCAGAAGAACAAATGAGCAAGTCAGAATCCGATCCCCAATTAGTAGAAGGAACATTATTGATTTTCAATAAGATGAGAAGAATATTAGAGGCGAAAGGACTCAAGGCATTTGAAACACTTCACACAGAATTTGATGTAGAAAAGGACGAAGCGATTTCTGAAATGCCCGTTGAGGACAAAAAATTAATAGGAAAAGTAGTCGCAGAAGTTCAGAAAGGATATTTATTAAACGATAAGCTTATTAGATATGCAAAAGTGGTTGTAGGAAAATAACTGCGCTGAACGAAACTGTTTAATCTGATAATAACGCGAAATGGCGTACAGGCCGGTAAGCAATGACTCCGGCATTTCAATAATACAAATATGGCGAGCACCACATCAAAAAGAGACTTTTACGAAATACTGGAAATAACCAAATCCAGCAATGCGGATGAAATTAAGAAGGCATATCGCAAGGTGGCTATGAAATTTCATCCGGATAGAAACCCGGGTGATCATACTGCTGAAGATAAGTTTAAAGAAGCAGCGGAAGCATATGAAATCCTAAGTGATCCTGACAAACGCGCACAATATGACCGGTTTGGTCATAATGCATTTGGATCTGGCAGAAGTGGCGGTGGTTTTAGTGGCGGTCAAAGTATGAATATGGATGACATATTCAGCCAGTTTGGCGACATATTCGGTGACGATATGTTTGGGAACTTCTTTAGTGGAAGAGGTGGCGGAGGTGGCCGTTCTTCGAGAAGTCGTGGTGTAAGGGGAAGTAATTTAAGGGTTAAAATAAAGTTGAACTTTGAGGAAATTGCCAAAGGAGCGACAAAGACAATCAAGGTAAAAAAATACATTTCCTGTAATACTTGTGCAGGATCTGGCGCAAAAGATAAAAATAGCAGTCAAACCTGCCGCACCTGTGGTGGAAACGGCCAGGTACACAGGGTGCAAAATACTTTTTTAGGTCAGATGCAAACGGTAACAACGTGTCCGGATTGTAATGGCGAAGGAAGTGTCATTACTAATAAATGTACAGCCTGTAGAGGCGAAGGAAGAGTGTATGGCGAAGAAAATGTCACCCTCGACATTCCGGCTGGTGTACAGTCAGGCATGCAACTTAGCATGACAGGAAAAGGAAATATGGGTGAACGTGGCGGTGGATCCGGCGATTTGATAATTTTAATTGAAGAGGAAGCTCATCCACATCTTCAAAGAGAAGGATTAAATGTGGCTTTTGATTTATATGTTTCTTTCCCGGATGCAGTTTTCGGTACACAAATAGAAGTGCCTACGATTGATGGCAGAGCAAAAATAAAAATTCCTGCCGGCACGCAGAGTGGTAAAATTTTCAGATTGAAAGGAAAAGGTTTTCCATCCATCAATTCACATGAAAAGGGTGATCAGCTCATTCATGTAAATGTGTGGACACCTCAAAATGTTTCCGCTGAAGAAAGAACGCAATTGGAAACTTTGCAATCAAGTGAAAACTTTATACCCAAACCAGATAAGAATGAAAAGGGATTTTGGGAAAAGATAAGAGACTCCTTTAGCTAATAAATATCCTATTATAAGATTTATACCGGATTTGAATATTTTCAAATCCGGTTTTTTTTGTGGGAGCTTTGGATGAGTTTTTAAGGTTTTTTTAATAATGTTAAAGCATTTAATACAGATCCTTTAGCCCATTACTTTCTTGAAAGATTCCAGCCTGTCCAATGCGGTGGTAAATAATGCAGCCGTTTAGTTCGATGATGCTGATTGCTGTAAGATTGAAATTACAATTGTATTATCAGTATTTCATTTTGCTTATTAATCCAAATGGAAATCCTTTATTTTACTGCATTGTTTTACCAATCAAACTTCATGGAAATGTTAACGTTTTCAAAAAATTTTATTGAAGTGTGAATTATTTTGATTAATTTACCCTAAAAGGTAAAATTATAGAGATCTCTGAAAGTGAATGGATTATAAGCGATAAAGATAAAGGGCACTTCTAAGTACCTTCTGAAAATAGTATAATAAGATGAATAATAATAGAATCAATCACATGTAACGGCCTGGTTAAAATAAAGCCATCAGAATGATTATTTAAGGTTGTTGACCATGTGAAAAATTAAATGCCATAAAACTTTAAACACATGAAAGCAATTATTTTCTCTATTTTTACAATAGCCATTATCGGTTGTAATTCCTCCTCAAAAAGTGATATGCCGGAAATGCCCGGTGTTTATTCCATGCAATCCCAAACCATTGATGATGGTACAAAAAAAACGGTCCTGAAAGATCTAAGGCAACTGAAAATATATACGGATAAATATTTCATGTATGTTCAGGCCAACCCGACCAATTCCCTCTATTCATTTGGTGTAGGAACTTACTCTGTAAATGATTCCGGTAAAGTGATCGAAAATTCAATTTATAGCGCAAGTGATTCTTCCTACAATGCGGGCCCGCACACCTATAATCTTAATATCACCACAAGTATTGATGGCTATAAGCAGTTTATTCCGGAAATAACGATCGGTGGGCAAAAATCTTCCCTTACCGAGGAGTACACAAGGTCAGGAATCAAAGGCACCACTCCGCTTGATGGTGTGTGGAAAGAATCTAATTTTTATGTACTAAATGGAAATGATACCGCTGCCCATGAACGTACCCAATACAAAGCTTTTTTTAATGGTTATTTTATGTACGGTCAGTATAATTTAAATGATTCAACAAATACGCACTCTACCGGAATGGGTTTCGGAACATACAAAATGGATAATGACCATCAGATAAAAGAAACTGATTTAAACTCATCTTATAATATTATTCCCGGAGCAATTTATACCATTGACATAGAAATGATCAATGAAAACAGTTATAAGCAAACGCTTACACAACCGGATGGTACCAAACATGTTGAAGTATACCAGCGCTTGAAAGGGTAGCAGCATTGTTTATTTAGAGTAAAATAAATTCAGGGGAAATTATTTATTTTTTATGCCTCATTATTAATTGGCTAAATCGGTCATTAGTCTTTCTCTTTCTTCTTTTTTTTACGCTTTTCCGTGTAAATTTTAGTTGATTTTTCTATTAGTTGTATAAATTGGGATTCAAGATAATTGGCAGGAGAAAGAGAAGAAACGGCTATTTCCCTGATAGAGTCCCAGCTTACATCCGGGAAAAATTTTGACTCTCTTAATTTTAAACCATACATCGTAACCGCTGTTGCAAATTGGAGTGGCTTCATCATTTGCAAAAAAGGAATATAATTTGCAGGGAAATTATAGGTGATGATGTACGGCATTTTATTCTCAGGTTTCCGGTAATTTATTTCCATGTGGGCAATATCTTTTTTCTCCTTTTTGAGCAGCTCCTTTGAATAGGGAACAATCTCAAAAACGATCGTATTTCCGGAACCTGATCCTATTTCTCCACCTTCCAACTCTTCAGTGCCATCAGATATAATCGTCTTTTTATTATCATAACCAATTAACCGGTATTCCTTCACCAAAGAAGTGTCAAAGAAAATTGTATTATACACATCACTTGCTACGGAATATAGTGTTTGAGTGAATTCGGTTACAAGTACTTTTTCGGCTTCCCGGAAATCATCTATATAAGCAAAATTGCCATTTCCTTTCTTCGCCAGAACTTCTATTTTTGAGTCTTTATAATTTCCCATTCCAACACCCAGGCAGGTTAAATAAATGTGGCTTTCTTTTTCTTTCGATATCAGGTTCTCAAGTTCTTTTTCAGACGTTTGTCCTACATTGAAATCACCGTCAGTTGCCAAAATTATCCGGTTATTACCATTTTTCATAAAGGTGCTTTTGGCCATTTGGTAAGCAATACGAATGGCAGCCTCACCGGGTGTATCTCCCCAGGCATTTAATTCTTCAATAGACTTTGAAATTTTTTCCTTCTCGGCACCTCCGGTCGGTGCAAGCCATACTCCTGCAAAACCTCCGTATACTACAATAGATACGGTGTCCTGCTCTCTTAAATTTTTAACCAGTAATTGAAAGGCTTCCTTTAAAAGAGGTAACCTTGCCGGTTGATCCATACTTCCGGAAACATCTATGAGAAAAACAAAATTTGAAGGAGCCACCTTATCGAGACTTATCTTTCTCGCAGATTGATTTATAAACAACAGCATATGATCACTATTCCAGGGACAATCTGTTAATTGCGAAGTGATATTAAAATCCTTGCCGGCGGGAGGTTCCTGGTAGTTGAAGTTGAAATAATTGAGCATCTCATCTATACGCACAGCATCCGGTGGAACTCTTGTATTTTGATTGATAAAACGACGAATATTACTATAGGAAGCTTTATCTATCCGCATAGAAAAAGAGGTGTTATAATTCTTGTTGGTTTTTATAAAATCATTTTCTACAAGGTTGGTATAACTTTCACCCATATAATTGGAGGTAGGATATACGGAGCCTTCGATTCCTTTAGTTAACGAAACAAGTTTTGGGGAATTCGATTTTATGCCGCCAATCTCTTTTTTGAGAAATAATTTTTGGTATTCTTTCGTGTTGATCTCAAGCTTTAAGGAGTCATAACCAGGTTTTGTCAATATAAGGGAGTCGTGCAGTCTTGTAGAAGGAATCCCAAATCCACCGGACATGCCACTGCTATATATTCCGCGGCTGAGGGGCATATAAATCTTTACATTTTGAATGGGTTTGTTATCCTTATCCAATACTTCTCCCCTTATGTAATATTGTGCATCTGCTGAACAACAATACAATAGAAAGAAAATGATTAATGTAAAGAGTTTTGACAAAATTTAAAGCATTTTAATAATAAATGCCTATCTGTTCGAAGCATTTCTATGCTAAATTATACCAATTGGTAGATTTCTTTGATATTTCTTCCTAAACCATCATAATCAAGGCCATATCCCACTACAAATTTATCCGGAATTGTAAATCCCAAATAATCTATTTTAATGGGATGAACAGAAGCCTCCGGTTTATGTAATAAAGAAGCCACTTTTAAAGAAGAAGGATTTTGATGTTCTAATTGAGGTAAAAACTGAAACAATGTTTTACCGGTATCCACAATATCTTCTACGATTATAACATCCCGTCCGTATAGATCTGTATCGAGACCTATAGCTGTGATAACTTTTCCGGTAGACTTTACACCTTTATAGGATGCAAGTTTAATAAAACATATTTCTGCTTCTATATCAATTTTTTTTAAAAGATCTGCGGCAAAAATAAATGCTCCGTTCAGGATGGCAATGAACAACGGCTTTTTGCCTGCATAATCCCGGTTAATTTCATCTGCTACTCTTTGTACCTGTACATCTATTTCAGCGGAAGTCAGATAGGGAATAAATTCTTTGTCGTGTACTCTAATTGTCGCCATATTATTTTGCAATGATGAGCTCTTGCCCGATTTGTAAATGATCGTTGATTAAGTTATTCCAGTTTTTAATTTGGACAACAGAAATGCCATATCTTTTAGAAATTGAATAAAGTCCTTCTTTTGGTTCTACTTTATGGGTGTAAATTTCCTTTTCTACAAGGAGATTGTTTATTTTTTCCGTATTATAGGTAGCAGCATCAACGGATGCTGTGGAAGGTTGTTTGAGGTAGAGTTTTTTTCCGGGTTGAAGGCGATCGTTTTCCCGGAGTTTATTGAAAACTAAGATACTTTGTAGTAGAACACCATTTTTCTGCGCAACATCATAACTATTTTCGCCTTCTTCTACAATATAAAAATCATTTTCTCCTTCCGGAGCCTTCTTTTCCAGGAAGATGAATTGACCTCTTTCGAGAAGTCCATCTTTTTTTAAATCATTGATATCCAGCAATTTGGAAAGATTTATTTTTTGTTTTGTAGCGATAGCTAACAAAGAAGTTCCTTCCGGAACAAATATGGCTTTGGAACCGTTAACCACGTGATTTGAAAATGCGGGGTAAGCGGGAGTTTTCTTATTAGCCAGAGGGTAGTTTTCCTGAACCACTGCATGAAAGACTTCATTAACTGGTTCCTTATCTGTGTGATATGCAAGAAGCATATCTGCTGTATCGAATTGCTGAAGATTGTTTGTTTCTATAAACTTAATCAGCATTTCAGGATAACGCGGATTGGTAGCATATCCTGCTTGTTTTAAGCCATAAGCCCAATCTTTGTAATTGGTGGATTCATAGTTGAAAAGAAATGCATAGCGCGGGCTGGTTTTTAAAAAGTCAGAATGGTCGCGGTAGGATTCTTCCGCACTGCCGTATGCGCGGAAACATTCATCCCGTTCATCATCATCATGGCTCACACTTGGTCCGTTCCAATTGCTTTTGCATTTTATGCCAAAATGATTGTTCGAACGTAAGACCAAGGGACTGTTTCCGGATTCGGTTTCAAGGATTCCTTGTGCCAGGGTAATGGAAGCAGGTACACCCGATCGATACATTTCGGTAATAGCCAGGTCTTTATATTTTGCTATGTATTCCTGCTGGGATAATTTTTGGCCATTAACTACCAAAACGGATACCATAAAGGAAAATAGAATAAAACAAACTTTTTTCATCAGATAATTATTATTTGTCTTCCGGACTTAACAGGAAGAATAGAAAATGATTTAAACAATCTTCAACCGTTTTTGGTTATTTCCGGCAGCGGAAATTGTTGATACATTTCCTGACAATTATAAAACGATTTTTTAAATTTAAAATTACTTTTTCATGAGTAACATTACACCATCCCTAATGGTGAGAATTACTTGTTGCACTCTCTCATCTGCTGCCACATGATTATTAAATGCATGAATGGCTTTAGCATTCTTTCCTTTTATATCCTCATTTAGCACCTGGCCGTGAAACAACACATTGTCTATAATCATGAGACCACCATCTTTTAAATTTGGCAAAGTTAATTCGTAATAATTAATATAATTCACTTTATCCGCATCTATAAAAATAATATCCCATTTATAATTCAATTGAGGGATAATATCAAGAGCATTGCCAACGTGTAAATGTAAATGATTTGCATGTAAAGATTGTGTAAAATATGCCCGGGCAATTTTTGCATCCTCTTCTCTTAATTCAATTGTATGCAATTGTCCATCGTTACCGAGCCCTTTTGCAAGACAAAGCGCACTATAACCGGTGAAAGTTCCTATTTCTAAAACCGTTGCAGGCTTTACCATCAAACTGATCATTTCCAAAAACTTACCCTGGAGTGGGCCACTGAGCATATTGGAATGATCATGATGTTCCATTGTAAATTTTTCAATCTCTTTTAATAGATCGTCCGTAGCAGTTGAATATTTTTCTGCATATTCATTTGCCTTTGCATTAATGATTTCTGAATCAGCCATGGATTGTTTTTAATTCTTCTTTGCTTTTCGCTTTTGATACGATTAATAAACCAATAAATGTGAGAAGGCCGTTTACGATGATCAATTCCTCCGCAAATACATAGCCACCCAATAATACAGTAGAATATTTATCTAAAATAAAGCACAATAAAGGCGCCACAATACAGATAACAGGCGTTGCCACATCCCATACATCTCGCTTTTTGGCATACAGAGAAAAAGCGAATAATCCAATTAAAGGCCCATATGTAAAGGTAGCAACTTTAAAAATAGCTGATACGACGGAGGCATTATTGACAGCATTAAAAAGCAGGACGACCAGGAGTATCAAAATGGAAAATCCGATATGTACAAAAGTTCTTTGCCGGACCATTTGAGCTTCAGTAAGAATCTTATTCTTATCAAACCCTAAAAAATCAATGCAAAAAGAAG
Organism: Chitinophagales bacterium; assembly: GCA_038242375.1. Lineage (GTDB taxonomy): Bacteria > Bacteroidota > Bacteroidia > Chitinophagales > Chitinophagaceae > Ginsengibacter. The sequence continues at coordinate 1,451 of JBBSSE010000004.1, read as the reverse complement.
TCGTAAGAGCGGTTAATCCGGAATCCGTCGTCGCAAATGTAGCAGCAGTAAGTCCCAGCATAAATACCACAGCCGGTACTCCTTTAAAATAATTAAGGGCTATTTCCGGAAATAAATAATCTGAACGGGGCAGTCCTGTGTGTGCATCAATAGGTATAGCGATTCCGTTTTTTGCTGCATAGATATAAAGTAATGCACCTACACTTAAAAAGAATAAATTAATGATGACAAATATCACTGTAAAACTCAACATGTTTTTTTGTGCATCTTTCAGGTTTTTACAGCTTAGATTTTTCTGCATTAAATCCTGGTCTAGTCCAAACATACCAATCGTTACAAAAATTCCCCCGATAAATTGTTTACCAAAATAGAATTTATTGGTAACGAAATCGTCAAAGAAGAATATTTTTGAATAACTGCTGTCCTTAATAGCGGTAAAAGCTTCGCCAACATTCATGTTCAGGCTGTTCATGATAAAATAAATGGAAAGGATAACAGACGCAACTAAAAATGTTGTCTGTAATGTGTCTGTTATAATAATTGTTTTAAGACCACCTTTAAATGTATAGGAATAAATAAGCACGAGGCACACAACGATCGTTAACCAGAAAGGAACGCCCATTTCATCAAAAATAAAACGTTGCAGAACGATGGCTACGAGGTAAAGCCTGAAAGCAGAACCGATCGTTCTGGAAATAAGAAAAATAGCTGCGGCTGTTTTGTGACTCACTTTTCCAAGGGTGCGCTCAATCACTTCATAAATGGAAATGAGATGCATTTTATAATAAAGTGGTAATAATATTCCTGCTACAATGAAATACCCAACAGCATTTCCTAATACGAACTGGAAATACCGGAACTGGTTACCCGCCAGGTTACCCACCTCTCCCGGAACAGAAATAAACGTAACTCCACTCAAAGCTGTTCCGATCATTCCGAAGGCTACTAAATACCATTTGGAATTACGATTTGCAATAAAGAAAGTAGCATTATCAGACGATTTTTTGGAAGTGAAATAAGAAACAATAATCAGCATTAAAAAATATCCGATAATAAATGCAAGCAGGATGTTAGGAGACATAAGAAAGAGTTAGAATAATAAAAAAGGTAATTCAGAAATTTTTGTTTTGTTTTGAATTTTTTTTCAAGATAAATAAAATTATGGCAATTAAGTCTTTAGCAGTTTTTTGCGGATCAAAAAGTGGTAATAATCCATTGTATTGTGAACATGCAAAACAATTAGGTTTTTTATTGGCAGAAAAAAATATTACGCTTATTTATGGCGGAGGAAATAAGGGAATGATGGGAGCTGTAGCGAATGCTGTGCTTGAAAAGGGAGGGAGAGTGATTGGTATCATGCCGAAAATATTAGCCGGTATTGAGCATAGCCATACAGGCCTTACAGAAATGATTGAAGTGGAAGATATGCATACACGTAAAAAAATGCTTTA
>JBBSSE010000003.1:0-26898 GCA_038242375.1 Chitinophagales bacterium | reverse complement strand
TTAATTATTGATGTTGCTTATCATAACAGAAAGCAAGGTATTTTTTAATTTCTTAAAACTCTGCAATATAAAACAATAACTTCCTATTCGTTTCAGAATAGTAAATGGCTGGGATAAAATATGCAGATTGGGTTGAAGACTGGAGATCAAAATAGAATAGCCTCCGGGTAAAACCGGAGGCTATTCTATAAGATAACATTTAAAGAGAACCTAATAGTACAAGGTAATTTGTTTAAAAGTGTGTTTTATGATAATTACAAAGCGATCCCCAGACCCAATTGAATGGCGGAAGCCTTCCAGGAATCATTATTACCTACATTATCCATGTTCGTTAAGCCACCAACATAGCGGCCATAAACTCTGAATTTTGAAATGTTCAATTGTAATCCACCAGCTAAGGAAAAATTACCGGATTTAAACGCGTCACCACCATTCTGTAATAAATTTTTATCCTGATCCAATATTATTCCAAACTGTGGTCCTACTTGTAAAGTCAGGTATTTTACGATATTATAATTCAACATAATTGGGATAGAAAGAGAATTCAGGCTGATATTATTTACCTTATTGAATTGATAAATCTCACTAAAACGAGAAGCTGTATCGAGGTTGGTCTGATTAAACATTACTTCCGGTTGAATGGCAAATTTTTCTCCAAAAGGAATCGTGGCAAAACCACCGATCTGATAGCCTAAGGTAAATTCATCTTTAAAAGATTGACCGGTCAATTTGCCTAGATTGGCACCACCTTTTACTCCTAAAGTAAATTTCTGGGAGAATGCAGAAGATCCCATAAAGAGGATCGCTGCAAATAGTAATAATTTCTTGTTCATAACTTTGGGGTTTAATTGATTATAAAATTCAAATAAAGTGCCAAGATTAGAGCAATTTTCCGGATGTTCGTTTAATCATCACCGTTAAAAAAACGGTAATTCGGGGTTAGTTTAGAGTTTAGAGTTTGTAGTTTATAGTTCGGAGTTCATATTTCGGGGTTCAAAAGTAGATTAAAGCTCATAGCTTATTGCTCATTGCTCGTAGCTCATAGTCTTAAAATTCGTGCCTAAAATTCGTGTTTAAAATTAAACGCCGAAGGCATTCAACACGAAGTATTCAACGCGAAGCTTTCAACCCAAAACCTACTACCTAAAACCTACAACCTACAACCTACTGGCTACTCACCACCTGCAATCCCACCACAGAAATAACCAAAGTTGTCAAAAAGAACATCCGCCAGAAAGTAACCGGTTCTTCAAACAGAAGAATTCCGGCAATGATTGTTCCGATAGCGCCAATCGCACCCCAAACCGCATAAGCCGTTCCTACAGGAATTCCTTTTTCTCCGCCCATCGCCTTAAATAAAAGGAACATGCTGATGCAGACGCTTATGGCAAAAGATACTAACCACATCCACATCTGCTTTCCGTCAGATTGCTGCGCTTTACCAAGACTGATGGCAAAACCGGTTTCAAAAAGCCCTCCAATGATCAATAATATCCAGCTAATATTCATATATTTTTATTTTTAAAAAAGTCATTTTGAAGTGTTCCAACAAGTCGCGACCTGTGTTTTGAAAATAATAACTTTGAAGTTTTCTATAAGTTGAAGTTTGAAAAATTCGTGTAATTGGTGCCTGAAATTCGTGTTTAAACTTTGGGTATTTACCATAAGTTTAGAAATTAAAGATATTTTTAAACCCTTTTTCTTGCGAATGATATTTTATATTTCACACAATATAAATACTTAATCAGAAATGATTTGCTTATTTGGAAAAAAGAAGAAACGCTTCAACCTAAAGAAGAACCTAAAACAGAAGATTATGTAATTTAATTTGATTTTATACAGATATTCTTGTTAAGGTTCCGGATGTAATTCTAATTATAATTTGAATTGACCTAACTTTGCCGCTAATTTTAAAATAAATAAATGAATGCATTTGAAGGCTTAGGCCTAAATGAAAATCTTGTTAAAGCCGTAGCAGATTTAGGCTTTGACACCCCCACGCCAATCCAGGAGCAAGCAATCCCGGTATTACTTTCAGGAACAACGGATTTTGTAGGACTTGCCCAAACAGGTACGGGAAAAACGGCTGCTTTTGGTTTGCCACTTTTACAGTTGGTAGAACCGGCAAATAAGCATCCACAGGCACTTATTGTGTGCCCGACACGTGAATTATGCTTGCAAATATGTAATGATCTTCAGGCATATAAAAAATATTCAAAGAATCTTGTAGCAGAACCAGTGTATGGCGGAGCTTCAATCGTGATGCAGATACGTGCTTTGAAGAAAGGAGTTCACATCGTAGTTGCCACTCCCGGCAGACTTATAGATATGATCGAAAGGAAAGCGATTGATCTTGAAAAAGTAAAATACGTTGTACTTGATGAGGCAGATGAAATGTTGAATATGGGTTTCAGAGATGATATTGACTTTGTATTAAAGAATACAATCAACCGCGAGAGCACCTGGCTGTTTAGTGCTACCATGCCTCCGGCAGTTAAGAATATCTCCAAAAACTTCATGAAAAACCCAAAAGAAGTTACGGTAGGTAAAAAGAACACAGCGAACGAAAATATTTCTCATCAATATTTTGTAACTCCCGGACCATCAAGGTATGAAACCCTTAAAAGATTGGTTGATTTCAATCCCGGTATGTACGGTATTATTTTTACCCGGACCAAATTAGATGCCCAGGAAATAACCGAGCGTTTATCAAAAGAAGGCTATGATATTGAGTCACTTCATGGTGATCTGACCCAACAACAACGGGATCGGGTGATGAAGCGTTTCAGAAATAAAAGCATTGAATTATTGATCGCTACTGATGTTGCAGCCCGCGGAATAGATGTGGAGGGAATTACACACGTGATCAATTATGAACTTCCGGATGATATTGAAGTGTACACGCATAGAAGCGGACGTACAGCGCGTGCAGGAAAAACCGGTATTTGTATTTCTTTGGTTACCTCCAGAGAAACTTTCAAAATTCGTCAGTTAGAAAAAATGGTGAATGCAGAATTTTTCCGTTTGGATATTCCTTCCGGAAAAGATGTTTGCCGGAAACAATTCTTCTATTTCATGGATAAATTGATCAGTACAGATATCTCGAGGGGAGAATATGAAACATATATGCCTGATCTGACAGAAAAATTTGCTGAAATCTCTAAAGAAGAAGTGTTGAAAAGAGTAGCTGCTCTTGAATTTGATCACTTCTTAAAATACTATGAGAATGCAGACGATCTGAACGTGAGAATTGACCGTGACAGACGCGCGCAGCCTACTACAGGACGCCCACTTCAGAGACCGGAAAGAAACGAGAGAAATGAGAATTACAGGGACGGAGGTTATACGAAACTGTTTATTAATATCGGTACAAAAGATGGCTTTTATAAAGCAAGTTTTCTTCAATATATATTGGATGAGAGCAACCTGAATAAAGAAGTTCTTGGCCGTATTGATCTTCGTGACATGAATGCATGGGTAGAAGTAGATAAAAATGCTGCTCCAAAAATGGTAAAAAGTCTTGATGGAACGATGCACAATGGCCGCCAGATAAGAATGAATGTAGCAGATGGAGGAGGTAGCAGACATAATAACGACCGCAGTAGCCGGAAAAGAATTCCTGCGAAATAATACAGGAAATTTATATTAAGTGTTTTAAAAGAAGGTGTTCGCAAGAACGCCTTTTTTTTTATGTTGCCCGTTTAGAATTTTATGCTTGAGTCTACTTCGAAAAGTTATATTTTAATTATCAGGGTTCAATAACGGTTTTGCTCGCTGATAGTAACTTTTGAGTTATAAGGCAGCATTTAATTATGCAAAAACAATAAACAGTTTTTTAGATTGACTACTGTCTTCATGGTAAAAAACAGCCTACTACTATATCACCGGGGGCATAAAGGAAAAAACTTCCTTTTTCTTTTCTTTCTTTGTGCGCCTGGAGGCGAAAAAGTTTTTAAAGACTATATGCTCTTAAAAAGGTTTTAAGAGGTTATTTGTACATCGTGAGAATCTTTACGGTATGAAAATTTTGGGATGAACATTAATTATTAAATTATATTTGGAACAATATGAAAATTAAGTTTACGGTAGCCATGAAAAATATGTTGCTTTTACTTTTGGTATTTATTTTAAAAGATACTATAGCACAATCTACGCCTGGTGGAAAAGATTTCGCTGCCAGAGTAAATGTTTTTCTTGGTTCTTCCGGAGATCACGGTCAAATGTCCCCTGCAGCTTCTTACCCATTTAGTATGATGAGTATTGGGCCGCAAACTTATCCAAATACACATACCGGGTATGAATATGAGGCCAGGAAATTCTTAGGCTTTACTCACAATCGAATTGAAGGAGTTGGTTGCATGGGAAGTGGTGGAAATATTCTGATAAAACCATTTCTTGGAAAGAATATTAAAACAGAATTAATAAAAACTAAGCAGGAAGGGCAACCCGGGTATTATCATGTTAATTTCACTAATGGCATACGTGCTGAAATGACTGTTTTCAAAAATTCAGGTATTCACCGTTATTTGTTTGAAAAAGGTAACGGCGGATTTTATATTGATTTGAGCCATACCTTATCAAATGAATTTGTAGCGGAAGCGCACAAAATAAATGGGAGGTCTTTAAGTGGATGGATAGAGTCCAAAACAACTTGTAACGTAGGAAAATATAAGGTTTATTATTATTTAGAACTAAACACCGATATACAATGGAAAGATATGGAGGATCACAAATTATCAGCATCATTTTCTCCAAATAAAAAAAATATTGAAATAAAGATTGCTTTTTCATCTTTAAGTACAGAATATGCGAAGTCTTCATTATATCCCGGCACTTTTAATCAAGCTAAAACTGCTGCTCATAAAGACTGGAATGAAATTTTCAATACAATAGATGTAAGTGGAAATTCAGAACGTGGAGACTTATTTTATTCTCTATTATATCGCACTGTTCAATCTCCTTATGTAATTTCAGAAAAAGATGGGGCTTATAAAGCAATCGATGGAACGCAACAGCAGGCAGATGGGATAGTTTATAATGGTTGGGCTATCTGGGATAATTATAGAACACAACTTCCTTTATTATCTATAGCCTGGCCCCAAAAATATCAAAACATAGCTTCCTCTATTGCTAATCTCTACAATTTTGGTAAAAAAGATTTTGCGACTCAAAACGAACCTTCTAATACTGTCAGAACTGAACATGCTATCGTAGTATTATTAGATGCATATCGTAAAGGGTATGATATAAAGTTTGACAAAATAATCGATTCTTTGATTGCTGAAGCAAAAACCCTCGACTTTTCCCGCCCCGACAAAGCTCTTGAATCAAGTTATGATATTTGGGCTTTATCGGAAATATTAGCCATTCTTGGAAAGGACGATCTTAGCAAAAAATATAAAGAAAAGGCATTGGAGTATAAAAACTATTGGAATAAGGATTTTAAAGACCTTAGTAAGCCAGATGTTGATAAAATGCAAGCGAGGGGTCTTTACCAGGGAACAATTTGGCAATACCGTTGGTTTGTTCCATTTGATTTGAAGGGGTTGATAAATCTAATAGGCGGAAATAAGATGTACATAAGCCAGTTGGATGAATTTTTTGATAATGATTTATATAATCATGCAAATGAACCGGATATTCAAGTTCCATTAATGTATAACGCATCAGATGAACCTTGGAAATCTCAGGAATTAATGCATCGTTTAGCTGTAGATACAATCATTCAATATTATTTTAATGACAACAGTCGGGGAATTGATCCCTTTATCGATAAAATTTATAAAAATGAACCTAAAGCATATATACGTACAATGGATGACGATGCCGGTGCGATGTCCGGATGGTATATTTTCGCAGCCTGTGGTTTTTCTCCCGCTTGTATTGGCTGGCCTGTTTACTATTTGAATGTGCCTTTGTTTAAATCTATAGAATTCAAATGGCCTGGCAAAAGATCATTGATTATAGAAGTTGAAAACTATTCTGATAATAATAAGTATATTAAATCCGTAACACTTAATGGGAAGCAGTTAAACCGGAATTATATAACGCATGAAGAAATTATGGGAGGAGGAAAACTGGTATTTGTTGCTACAGGTAAGCCCGATTTGAATTGGGGAATTAATAACCAATGGATATCTGAAGTCAAATAAGCAATTTTGCAAAAAGCCGTTTAATACTGAAAAATATCAGGAAGATTTCCAGGAGAAAGATTGACCGGGAAAGTTTTAGAATAATCTTGAAAATAAAAACTTCCATAAGTCCTCATCTCCGTAATTTGATACTGCATTTCCAGATTTTGGGAATTCTTAAAAACACGAAAATTCATTTCATTCCATGTTTCAAAAACTTGAATTTAAAATACTTTACAGGGTCATACTTTTGTTTGCCACTCTGTTGATCACCTCCTTTCTATTTGCAAAGAACCAGGCGACCTACTTGTTTATCTTAGTGCCCGTTGTACTTTTCCAACTCTTCGATTTATTTCGCTTTCACCGGAAAGCCTTTGAAGAAATCAATCTTTTTGTAGAATCTGTCCAATATAAAGATTTTACACGGCATTTTAATGTCAGCAATGCTCCATCCGAATTAAAAGCCCTGCGCAAAGGTTTTAACCAAATTAATGAAACCTTTAAAATAATCAGTAATGAAAAGGAGATCCAATACCAGTATTTGCAAAATATCATGGAACTGGTGGATACAGGAATTATTTCTTATGAGGCAGAAAGCGGAGATGTGATCTGGATGAATGAATCCCTGAAGCAAATGCTGCAATTACCTTATTTAAAGACGATTCATTCATTAAAAAAAAGAGAAGAGGAATTGTATAATGATATTATTAACCTAAAACCAGGTGAAGGAAAAATCGCAAACGCGTATCCTGAAAAAGGAAAATTTAAGGTATTACTCTCCGCCACTGCTTTCCTGACCGAAGGGAAGAAATATAACCTCATCGCCTTCCAAAATATAAACGAAGCAGTAGATGAAACAGAGGCAAAGGCCTGGCAAAAACTCCTAAGTGTTATGACGCATGAAATCATGAATTCAGTGGCGCCCATTTCATCTTTGGCTGGAACCCTGAAAAATAATCTTAGTAAATCGAGGGAACCTTCAGCAGACCGCGAACTTGAATTAGCCGACATTGAAATAGGTATTGAAACCATTCAACGGAGAAGTGAAGGCCTTCTAAAATTTGCAGAAACCTACCGGAATTTAAATAAGATTACCACTCCGGAAGTGAAAAGTATTTATGTCCGCGATTTATTCGAAAATATCTGCAACCTTATGCAACCGGAAACGGACCGGAAGAATATTGAAATAGAAATCGTACTAAAGGACATGGATTTAAAAATAGAGGCTGATGAAACATTGATGGAGCAGGTATTGATCAACCTCGTTGTAAATGCAATGGAAGCCGTAAAAGATAAGGAAGAAGGGAAAATCACTCTTTCAGCAGGAAAGAATTATAAGAACAAAGCGTATATAAAAGTTTCGGATAATGGAAGCGGAATGGATAAGGACATTTTAGAAAACATTTTTATTCCTTTTTTCAGCACCAAAAAAAGAGGAAGTGGCATAGGACTTAGCCTGTGCAAACAAATTATGATGTTACATAAAGGAAACGTTCAGGTGCAATCGAAATTGGGGGAAGGTTCTGCGTTTACAATGCAGTTTTAGGGTTGAATGCCTTCGGCGTTGAATACTGCGTGTTGAATACCTTCGGTGTTGAATACTTCGTGTTGAATACTCGTGTTGAATACTTCGCGTTGAATACTTCGCGTTGAAGGGTGCATAGCTCATAGCTGATTGCTCATAGCTCATGGCTGATAGCTCACAGCTTGCTATTGCTTCGCACTTTTCTCATCCAATACCCGGATCCTTCTGCACAACATTTGCAAAATACCTTTCAACACTTCCTGGTCTTTTGATAGAATTTCATAAAAAGGAGATTGTTCCAATTTTAATAAAACACTATCCTGCTCGCAGGTTGCGGAGGCTGACCTCGTTTCGGAATCCAGCAATGATAATTCACCGAAAACTTCATTTTCACCAAGAATAGCAAATGTATAATCACCATCATGAATACGGATACTCCCTTTTTCAATGATGTACATACAATCGCCAACATCCCCTTTTGCAAAAAGCAGTTCCCCCTTTTTTAAAGAAACCTCTTTCAGAATATGCGCCACATCTGCTAAATCGGCGTCGGGTGTATTTTTGAAAATATCTGTCTTTTTCAGTAAGGAGAATCTTTGATCTGATACCATATTTTATAGATGAATGGTTGAAAAGAAATTCAATTTTTAAAACTACATAATAATTCTTTAATTTAACGAATAAGATAATATCGGTTATTTGACAAACTAACTAAAAGAAAATATTGCTCAAGGTGGCTGAATGTTGTTGATACTGTTGAATATTGTTGAATTTAATACTTCCCTCCTATCATTCTAAAAAATAAAAGCCATACATATTTCCTAAATTGCGATTTACAAAAACATAACATACAATGCTCAAAAAACTTCTGCCTCTCTTATTTTTAGTGATCAGTTTTGCTGCGCAGGCACAGCAAAAAAAAGCTGAACCAAAAGCCATGGCATGGAAGGATGTTTCATCCTGGAGATACATTCCCTCTTTTTCTGTAAACATTTCTGCCGATGGAAAATGGGTCGCTTATGCGATGATATCTGTGGAAGGCGATGGCGAAATTATTCTCAAGAATATAAGCACTGATTCCGTAAAACATTATCCGATAGGTGGAAACATGAACCCATCCATGGAGTTTTCTGAAGATGGGAAATGGTTTGCTTTTAAAGAATATCCAAAATATAAGGAGAGCAAAGCTGCGGCAAAAACCCCGGGTAAACAATTATTCGAAAAACTTCATCTCGTGGAACTCTCCAATCTTAAAAAGATCGAATTTGAAAAGACCGGGAAATTTGGATTTAATGGAAAAGCAGAAACCTACCTGGCAATAGCACTTACCAAAGAAAGTGGTCCTGGTGCAAAACCAGGCGATGGTGGTACAGACCTTCTCTTGTATGAATTAGGCACAGGTAAAAAGCTAAGCCTTGGAAAAGTTGGCGAATATAGTTTTAATAAAAATGGAAATATCCTGGCCTATACTGTATCCGGAACCAACAAAACAGAAAATGGTTTATTTTCTATGAACCTGGCTGATAAAAGAATCTCTGTAATTGAAAATGATACAGCTACGTACAAATCACTTAAATGGACAGAAGATAAGGATGCGCTGGCTGTTCTAAAATTGACAAAGGATAAAAAATTCAAAACAGATAAAGGAAGCGTTTTAGGGGTGAAAAACCTTTCCGGCAAACCGGAAATATTCACCTACGACCCGTTAAAAGATTCTTTAAACTTTCCTAAAGAAATGACCATCAGTGGTAACAGTTCCCCTTATTGGTCAGAGGATCTTGCAACCATTTTCTTCGGCATTAATACACTTGAAGCCGTAAAAAAAGAAATGGAAGATGCTAAAAAAGACACTTCCAAAACTTCCGCAATAGCTGACCTGGAAAAAATAAAAGCGGATACAAGTATTCATTCAATCGATGATCTGAAAAAAGCGCTCGCCAAATTAGACAAACCTACTGTAAAAGCTCCCGATAAAAAAGATATTGACAAACCCGATATGGTTATCTGGAGCTGGAAAGATCGCCGTCTGCAAAGCAATCAACAGGTAACAGAAAAAACCGATAAGAATTTTTCATTTTCCGCGATGTACAATGTTCAATCAAAAAAATTCAGGCAGATAAGTGACAGTGCTATGATATCTGTACGGATAATGCCGAAAGAATTATTTGCGATTGGCACATCAGATACCGCATATTTATTGGACAGAAGTCTGGACGGACAAAACTATGCAGATCTGTACACGGTCGATTTATCCACCGGGGTAAAAACACTTTTTAAGGAAAAGTTTTATTTCCCGAGTTACGCTTCCATGCCGAATGTTTCTCCTGATGGAAAAAAATTCGTGTATGGAGATGATGGAAATTATTACGTTTATGACCTGGTGACCAAAAAGAATCAAAATATAACAGCGAATATTCCAACCTCTTTTGTGAATACGGAAGATGATCATAATGTGACCAAACCGCTTACCGGGATCACCGGCTGGAGCAGCGATAGCAAATACATTCTGGTTAATGATTTGTGGGACATCTGGCAGGTAAATGCGGATGGTTCAGCAGCAGTAAACCTGACACAAAATGGCAACAAGGATCAGGTAAGATATCAGCGTCGTTACAATATTTACCCGGATGATAAAGGCATCGACCTTAAAAAACCTCAGTATTTTGGCATTTATGGCGAATGGACGAAAAAGTCCGGAATTGTTCGTCTTGATCCGGGAAAGAAAGGATTAAATCCCGGAGCCACCAGGTTGGTTTGGGATGATGTGGCTTATGGAAGTTTCAATAAAACACTTCATTCTGACACCTACTATTTCTCCAAAGAAACCTTTAATACGCCTACTGAATATTTTGTTTCAAACAGCAAAATGACGGATCCGAAGCAGGTAACAAAGAATACACCGGATAAAGAAAAATACACATTCAGTGCAGGAACAAGACTGGTGAATTATGTAACAGACAAAGGAGATTCACTACAAGGAGTTATTTATTTGCCGGCCGGATATGTTGAAGGAAAAAAGTATCCGACTATTGTATATTATTATGAAAAAACATCCCAGGGAATGCATCGCTACGCGAATCCCTCTTTCCCCAGTGGAGGATATAATCCGGCTATTTTTACAAGTAATGGATATGCCGTATTCACACCGGACATTGTGTATAAGTTAGATGATCCGGGTATGAGCTCTGTATGGGCCGTACTTCCGGCAGTAAAAGCTGCTATTGCCACGGGAATTATTGATCAGGATGCAATGGGTCTTCAGGGTCATAGCTGGGGTGGTTATCAAACGGCTTTTCTTGCTACACAAACAAATATGTTCAAGGCTGCAGCACCAGGTGCTGCTCTCACAAATATGGTGAGTATGTATAGCCTGATCTATTGGAATTCAGGTGGTGGAAACATGTCTATTTTTGAAGCTTCCCAGGGAAGATTTAAAGGAGCTCCATGGGAAAACTGGGATTCCTACCTGAGAAATTCCCCAATCTACTATGTGAAACAAGTGCAGACTCCTATACTTATGCTTCACAACGATAAGGATGGCGCGGTTGATTTCACACAAGGTGTGGAATTCTACAATGCACTACGCAGATTAAAAAAGCCTGTAGTGATGATTCAATATAAAGGAGAGAATCATGGTATTGCCAAATTGGAAAACAAGAAAGATTATGCCGTAAGAATGCTTGAATTCTTTGATCATTATCTTAAAGGCGCCCCGGCTCCTGATTGGTGGGAAACTGGAATTGACAGGTTGAAGATGGAAGAGCATTTAGAAGAGAGGGCGTTCTAGTTCAGAGTTTGGAGTTCAGAGTTCAGAGTTCGGAGTTCGGAGTTCAGAGTTCGGAGTTCAGAGTTCAGCGTTTGGAGTTTGGAGTTTTTAGTTTGTAGTTAGGAAGCAAGGCTCAAAGTTCGCTGCTCATAGCTCATTGCTTAAAAAGATCAGGTGTAATTAATGATTATACCTGATCTTTTTCTTTGTATGAAAAAAATTAAATCTACCTACTACCTACTACCTACAACCTTCAACCTAAAACCTATTACCTAAAACCTTACACCAAAACAGGTACATAATTTGTAACCCTCCCATTTATTATTAACGATTCCAAAAAAATATATGAACCCAAGATTAAAAAAATACCTTGATAGAAAGAATGCAGATGACGGAAGCAAAAAAGGTTCTGCGAATAAAGAAGGTTACAATGAAGAGAACCAGGTAAATATGCATAAGCCAAACGAAAACCCGGCTCCCACAAAAGAAGAAGATGCTATTGAATCAGAGAAATCTAAAAAGTCGACTGAATAAATCAGCCTTTTAATTCTTTAATTAATTTGAAATTCAAGATTCTTTTTAAATGGAACTTAGTCCGTCATACCAGTTATTTTACCTTTTTGTTTTAGCAATCCCGGTGGCATGCATCGCATGGACAATTACGCATGAAGAGGTTTTCCGGGAACCGAGAGATTTCTGTGCGGATAAATCCACTCATAGTAAAACGCTCCTGAAACGAAAATTCTTTTATCTCTTTACCTGTGAATATTGTTTCAGTCATTATATCGTTTTATTTTTTATCATCATTACAAAATTCCAACTCCTCTACCCTGACTGGAGAGGTTATCTTATTGCCTTTTTCTCCCTCGTATGGATCGCCAATATTTACATGAGCCTCTTTGGATTTTTACGTGTAGGTATGAAAAAAGAAGGCGTGGAAGCTAAATTAAAAGAAGTGGAATTAGAAGAATGCAAAGACGAATTTCAGGAAGAAAAAAGTAATATTAAAATTATAGGGAAGGTTCAGGAAAAATGAATTGGTCGTTCACAATGAATTATTTTAAAGAATTCTTTGTAGAATTCAGTATTCATGCGTTTTTAAAAGGTTCCTGACGGAGCTTTGCTTACTTTCGCGCTCAATAAATTTCTTCCGCAATAAAATGTCCTTATCCGAACTTTCCCTGTCTAAACAAAGAGGTGCTAAATCCGGTAATATTCTATTGATCACCGGAATTTTATTTATCGCTATTAATTTACGTCCGGCAATTGCTACAGTAGGTCCTTTGGTGAGCCAGATCCGGGAAGCGACCGGGCTTTCAAATTCCATGTTGGGGTTATTGACCACGCTCCCTTTGTTAGCTTTTGGAATTGTTTCTTCTCTGACATCCCTCGTTACAAGAAGATTTGGAATTGGATACACACTACTGGGCGCACTCGTATTGATTGCCCTTGGTATTACCATAAGATCCCTCGATGGAGTTGTTTTTTTATTTTCCGGAACAATTCTTTTCGGTATTGGCATCACCTTCGGAAATGTTCTATTACCCAGCTTAACAAAACAAAATTTCCCTACAAATTCAGGAATCATTACAAGTCTCTATTCCGCGGTTATGGCCATAGGTGCAAGTCTGGCGGCGGGAATAAGTGTTCCTTTATCAAACAGCTTTGGTCTCGGATGGAGAGGCACTTTGGGCATTTGGGCTGTGTTTGCCGTTCTTGCTTTTTTCGTTTGGCTTCCGCAGGTTGCGAGGTCTAAGAAAACACCCCAACAGGGAACTTATTTAAAATCCATGCTGTCTTTAGGAAAAAAAACGCTGGCCTGGAAAATTGCCTTATTCATGGGTTTGCAATCCATGACCTTTTATATCATACTTGCCTGGCTACCAGAGATACTTCAAAGCAGGGGTTTTGATGCGCATTTTTCCGGTTGGATGTTGTCCCTTTCACAGGCTACAGGTATCGCAGGATCTGTCATAATCCCTCTTTGGGCATCGAAGAAAAAGAACCAGAAGGATATCGTTTTAATTTTATTTACCCTTGAAATAATCGGCATTTTCGGACTGCTTTTCTCGCAAATGAACTTAATAGTTTTATGGGTTTCATTTATCGGGTTTGTCTTAGGCGGATGTTTTGGTCTTGCCTTATTATTTATAGTATTGCGTTCAAAAGATACGAATACAACTATCGAACTTTCCGGATTTGCCCAGTCCATTGGATACCTTGTGGCCGCAACCGGTCCAATCATCTTTGGGAAGATTTTTGATCTTACTCTTAACTGGACGTATCCTCTATTATTGCTTTTAGTGATTGCAGCAGTAAAACTTTATGCGGGATTGGGAGCGGGTAAAGAGGAAAAATTGTAAGAAATACTTTGGAGAACATTCAGTTTTTGCCTACTGAAATAAGAAAAGATAAATTATCTATCTTTTTCTGCCAGGTTAAATGCAAATGGTAAATCAATTACTTTAATGAGCTTTCATAGCTTTAATCAGTTTATTATTCCGCTTTTCTGATCGCGCATTTTGCAAAGATATCACAGCCCAAATAGCTGCGGGAATCCAGCCAATAAGTGTAATTTGTAAAATAAGGCAGAAAATTCCGGTTAGTATTCTTCCACGCAGAAAAAAGGAAAAAAAAGGAAAAAAAATTGCAATTAAGGTCATAATGAAAACAATTAGTTGAATGATCGTTTTTGTCCTTTAAAAACAATCATACTTATTTTACAAATATAAGTACAGGGTTTCGAAAGTAGTAAGAATTACTGAAAATCCGATTCAATATACCAGGAGAATATCAAAAATATAAGCACATGCAGAAAGTGTCACAAAACAGTGTATTGACCTTTTTAGAGATAAAAAAAGCCACCGGAATCCGGCAGCTTTTTTTATAAATATTAAATTTTTTTGCAACAGATAAGTTGCAATCCCCTTATTAATTGTACCCGGGATTTTGAATTAAGGTTTTATTAATATCTCTTTCCTTCTGGGGAACAGGCCATAGATAATTTACACCGGGATCGAAAACCCGCTTTTCTACTTCAATGCGCTCTGACGGTAATGTCAGGGCTCCATTCCTGTCATTTACTTTTCCTAACTGGGCGCCATATACTTGTCCGTTTATTACCAGTGAAAATTTTGAAAAGGTGTGCAGTAAGAAAATGTCAGGAATTAAGCATAATGAAAAATAGAGAAAGAAGCAAAGGGTTGAATTCTTTGTATAAAAGGATTAATTTTGAAATACAAGACTCAATAAAATTAAAATCATGTTAACGACAATTACAGATGCGGCAATTGCACGGGAAAGGCTTCATCACATCATTGATGAGATTGAAGATATACGCGTAATCAACTTATACGAATTTTTGAAAGATGAAGAGGATAAAGATGATTTCATATATACGAATGAAGTTAAAACACGAATTGAAAAGGTTCGGGATGATTATGCAAGCGAAAGAATGGAAAACTTTCTTACGGAAGAACAATTGCATAGCCGTCTTGAACTATTAGGAAGGGGCAAATGAAGTATAAATATTTAATTAGTAAGCTTGCAGCTCAGGATATCGAACAATCTTTTTGGTGGTATGCAGAAAGAAGTAAACAAGCTGCTGACAATTTTACTTTAGAAGTTCAGGACACCATTGGAAAAATTTGTACCAATCCAACAATTGGGAAAAATAAATAGGAGGATTGTTACGAACAACATTTGAAGAAATTCCCGTTTACTTATAATATACCTGGTTATAGAAAAAGAAAAATTAATTCTTATAACATGTATATACCACATGAAGCGCGATCCAAAGAGAAAATATCGAAAACCTTAAAAAATTAAACAGTAAGTAAAACTGTGTGAGGCCGGGGTCGAATTGAATGTAGAACTTAAAATAAAAAACTTTAGCCCAATGATATCGGGAAATCATGAAATGATCGTTTTTGTTTTTTCACCACTTTCATATTTGTTTTAAAAAGTAATAAAAATCTAAACTTTATTTTACAAATATAGAAGAAGATGTCATCAATAAAAGGGTTCTGACATTTGGAGACAAAAAAAAGCCACCGGAATCCGATGGCTTTTTTTTATAGATTTTCAAAATTATTGCAACAAATAAGTTGCAATCCCCTATTAATTATATCCGGGATTTTGAATTAAGGTTTTATTAATATCTCTTTCCTTCTGAGGAACAGGCCATAGATAATTTACACCGGGATCGAAGACCCGCTTTTCTACTTCAATGCGCTCTGAAGTTAATGTCAGTGCCCCATTGCTCTCATTTACTTTACCCAAACGGGCGCCATAAACCTCTCCATTCATTACCTGCTCTGCTATTTTCCAGCGTTGAACATCAATCCAGCGCAGGCCTTCCATAGCTAATTCCACCCTTCTTTCATTGCGTACAGCAGCGCGTAAGGCAATTTGATTATTAACTGATGCATCAAGTGCAGGCATTCCTGCCCGTGTACGAACATCGTTTATGGCCTTAGAAACTGAAGCATCAATTTGGTTCGCCTCTATTTTAGCCTCGGCATATCCTAATAACACCTCTGCATACCTGATGACCGGCATGTTTAAACCAGTATTCCACATATCACTGAAATCGCTAAGATTTGAGGTGTATTTTTTTACTAAATAACCTGTTTTTGAGTTATTATTCTCCGCATAATAATCCGGTGAAGTTTTATCGATGGAATTGTAATATTTGCCTTCATAGAACATTCCCGGATAAACCACCGTTGCACCTAGACGCGGATCTCTGTCTTTATACGGATTGTTTGCATCAAAACCACTTCCGGCATCTGTTGTCTTTTTACCATTCTTCATTTCATACGCATCGACCAAAGATTGGGTTGGATCAATGGAAGACCAACCACCGTATGAAGATGATGGCATTACGCCCAGAATCCCGTTACTATAATCGTTCTCTATATATTGTACATCCAAAACGATCTCGCTATTGTCTTCATTTTGGATACGAAATAAATCCTGGTAATTTGGAAAAAGCTTATAAACACCCAGATCTATAACTTTTTGATAAGTCGAAATGGCTTCTCCGTTCTTACCTGTGAATAACTCAGCCCGGGCTTTCAAAGCAAGGGCAGCACCGCGGGTGACTCTACCAACATCACTTCCGCTATAAGATACCGGTAAATCGGCAGCTATTTCACCCAATTCTTTGATAACAAAATCCATCACTTCCACTTTAGGTGTTCTTGTCACTTCATTTGCTTCTACAGTCGACAATTGCTCAAGAACCAATGGATAATCACCATAATATTGCGCGGCATTCAAATATCTGTATGCGCGAATAAATCGTGCTTCTCCTTTCATACGGCTTTTTAAATCATCATCCATTGGGGTTTTCCCCACATTAGCTAAAAACCAATTACAACGCTGAATAGTACCAAAACCCCACATACCGGCACCTGTATTCGTTGGCGTGAGTAATTGCATATTTCCTAAAGCGGTATAGCCTTCCCAGGGAAATTGGTTGTATGCATTATCGCTGGCGCAATCCATATAGATCAGGCGATCTGCGCTTTCCCAGCCATTATAACATCCGTTGAGTGCCGTTATTGCGTCTTTCGCATTCGACCAAAGTGAACTTTCACTGTATTCATCTAATGGCTGCCGGTTTAAAAAATCCTTTTTACAAGAAGTAAATAGGATGATGGCGGCCAATATACATATTAACTTTTTCATTCTTATTTGATTTAAAAGGTTAGATTAATTCCGATTGTATTTACCAGTACCTGCGGATAGCTATATCCTCTTTCTCCTGCAGGAGCTTCCGGATCTACCCAATCGTAGAACTTGCTATAGGTTAGGATGTTTTGACCGCTATAATAAATACGCGCTCTTTCAACACCAACTTTAGCTAAGACTTTACTTGGAAGTGTATAACCTACCTGTAGATTCTTAAGTCTTAAATAATTTGCATCTCTCACCCAAAAAGAACTAGGTGTATTAAGTGGATTATTTTGAGTGTAGGTTGACCATAACCGCGGGAATTTGTCCGTTGGATTATCAGCAGTCCAGGCATCTAATAAAATAGATGTTGGTTTGCCCACTTTATCTCCGGCTTCACCTAAAATTTCCCCTTGTATAAATCCTTTTACGCCACCTGCTCCCTGTAAAAAGATAGAAAGATCAAATCCTTTGTAGTTTGCACCGGCAGTAATTCCATAAGTAACCTTAGGAAAATAAGTTCCCAAATACACCCTGTCTGCTCCATTTATTACTTTGTCACCATTCTGATCTTTATATTTCAGATCTCCGGGCGCAATTTTTCCTCCGGTTTGTTTGGCATGATCGTCTACTTCTTTTTGCGTTTGAAAAATTCCTTCTGCTTCATAACCATAGAAGGAATTGATAGGGAAACCAACCTGCATAAAGGTAGAACCGGAGATAATTGGTCCCGTTCCTTTCAGATCTGTCACCTTGTTCTGTATGAATGCAGCATTGGCATTAATGTTATAAGAAAAATCTCTCACAGCACCCTGATAACCGGCTGTAAATTCCCAACCTTTGTTCTGAACAGAACCGGCATTTTGTATCGGCGCGTTTAAACCATAGGCACTCCCCACCGGGATATTCAGTAAAATGTCGCTCGTATTTTTCACAAAATATTCCGCGGTAAAAGTTAAGCCGTCATTTAAAAACCCGGCATCTAAACCTATATTAGTTTGTTCCGTAGTCTCCCATTGGATGACACTATTAGCCCCTCTTACAGGTGAAATTCCGGGAGCAATTCCATTGCCGAAAGTATAATTTTGTCCTCCGCTAATGGTTGGTATATAAGGATAGTTCACTGAAATATTTTGTATACCGTCAAGATTCTGATTTCCCAAAGTACCCCATGAACCTCTGATCTTTAAGGTGCTCACAGCGTTTTGTAAGGGCTCAAAGAAATCTTCGCGGCTGATATTCCATCCGGCGCTAACACTTGGATAAACTCCCCAACGATAGTCTGAAGCAAATCGGGAAGATCCATCATAACGAATGTTTCCTTCTAATAAATATTTTGAATTGTAATTATACGTTACGCGACCGAAATAGGATTGCAAAGCCAGTTCGTTAGCGGATCCTGTTGCTACTTGTCCTTCATTTGGTCCGGCATTTATTTCCCCTAATTCATTATTTAGGAAATTTTTTCTATATCCCTGCAACCAGTTGAATTTTGTGTATTCCTGCGAATAACCGGCAAGCGCGGCAATCCGGTGCTCTTTAAACCTGATTTCATAATCCAATAATGCCTGCAAGGTTATTACATTATTGAAATCATTATAGGCAGTGGCAGAATTCGGACCCTGGTACATGGACGGATCACCTGTTTTCCAATCGTAGAACTGGATATCTTTTACAAACTTTTGGTTTTGCTTGATGTCAAGCCTGTATCCAAGCAAAGGTCTTAAATGCAATCCTTTCACAATTTCAAGATCTGCATTTACGACTGCATTTAAATTATGCGAATTGTTTTTATTCGGAGAATTTAAATCAAGCCAGGCGATCGGATTTCCATCAGCGATATATCCATAATATCCGTTGGAGTATTTATAGGGAACGGAACGTCCGATCCGGTTTGCCTGCCTGAATATTTGTGAAAAATCACCGGTATACGGATTCACAGGCTCCTGGAACACTCCACGTGTATAAGAGAAATTACCACCTAAAGTAAGTCTTTCTTTAACATGGCTGGTTATATTAAGCCGTGTCGTAAATCGCTCATTGTTCGTGTGAACGACAACACCTTCCTGGTTAAAATATCCCAAAGAAAACAGGAAAGTCGTTTTATCATTTCCACCTGTCATATCCAGGTAATGATTTTGTTGAATTCCTGAACCCTGGTACAATAGATCCAGCCAATCTGTATTGGCATAATTATCCGGATCGCTGCCTTTTTTAAATTTTTCAATTTCTTCAGGCGTGTAGCGAACAGGACGACCTTCATTTTGCTGCACCTGATTATATAAAGTAGCAGCTTGCCAGCTATCTACAAAATCCGGAAGACGTGTAGGAGATTGTTTACCCACATAAGCATTGTAGTTCAGTTTAACCTCTCCCTTCTTTCCCTTTTTAGTGGTTATTAAAAGCACACCATTCGCCGCTCTTGAGCCATAAATGGAGGCAGAAGCAGCATCTTTCAAGACAGAAATACTTGCGATATCCTCCGGGTTGATCGTACTCATAGAAGATACTACTCCGTCAACAACTACCATAGGATTACTGTTATTCAGTGTACCAATACCGCGAATACGTATGGATCCCACATCACGTCCCGGTTGCCCGTTATTTTGGGTAACAGTTACACCAGCCATTGTTCCCTGCAGTGCCGAGGTTACGTTTGTAACCGGTCTGTTTTCCAGGTCCTTCGCGGAAATACTCGATACAGATCCTGTGAGATTAATTTTCTTCGATGTTCCGTAAGCCACCACCACCACCTCTTCCAGGCCGCGGGTAACAGGAGAAATACTTACGTTGATTTCAGCTCTGCCCTTTACTACTTCCGTAATTTTCTCATAGCCGATAAAAGTGAAAATTAATACGGAATTGTTTTCTGGAACCGGGATGGAATAACGCCCATCCTGGTCTGTAACGGAAAGCGTTTGGGTATTCTCTACCTGTACTGTTACACCTTGTAAAGGATCTCCGGATTGAGCGTTTGTAACAATACCGGAAACGTTTATATCTTTCGGTGTATTCATGTTTTTGCCCTTACCGGCAAACAATAAAGTTGATGTGCAAAAGCACAAGGAAAAGAAGAAAATTTTCATAATAAATCTTCCAGGCCGGATATGGGCCTTCCTTTCCAAATTTCTGATTTGGTTCATAAAATATTATTTAAATGATAAAAATGAATGCCTGAAAAAACAAGGGGTTTAGGGGTTAATTGTTTCCAGACTGGCAACAACTTAACAGTTTTTTAGGTAAAATCTTAAAGCAAACGTTTGCATAAATTTTTATTAAAATTGATTTTATGAGAATAAAACAGGATCAAAACTGATATAAATAAATTATTTAGAAAGTGTACTATTAGGTAAGAACAAGGATTATGAGCCATAAAGTTAAAAGAGGAGTTATATATTAATAACTTTTATTACAGAGGGGATCATTGAAACATAAGTGGTTGCCTGTGAGGGAGGCAACCACTGTATTAAAATGAATTTTCTTTACAGAATTTATACTGACCGCTCCGAAGATGATCTGTGTGCTGCCTCAAAATGTTGTGAAATTTGAGAACAAAAATTATGAAGAATTTTAAAAAAGCACTTACATAAAGGTTGGAGAAATTTTATCTCTGTCCTTGTAGCGTTAAAACTATTGTTGATCCATCTTATACGGCTAAGATTCGATTAAAAAAAAAAGATTAGTTATTAACATCAACACAAAGCCTTTGGTTCATGCCACACGAAATTGATTCATGCATTTATTTTATCTCTTTTTTTACTTTATGCACAAATGCCTCACTTACATTCATAATATTGGCAATTTCTGAAATAGTGAACCGTCCGGATGAAAGTAAATTTATAATCCCTTCAGCCTTACCTTCTTCACGTCCTTCTTCACGTCCTTCTTCACGTCCTTCTTCACGTCCTTCTTCCCTCGCCATCCGGCGATCGTGCTCTATTGTCTTTTTAATTGCATATTCATCCCAGGTTGCCATTAAGTCTTTTTCGTATTTCATATATTCCTCCTTTGTTAAGTTGGATACCGCCGCTATATTAAATAGTTTTGAAAATATCCGTGTATTTAAAATTGTAGGAATTTTTTTTAGGCTGCTCATATTTTTCAATATATACAACCATTTATCTTCACCGGTTATTAATTCCTTTTCCGTCTTTGTAAATTTAGGTATTTCTATGAAAATAAATCCCAGTTTTTTATAAAATTCTTTGCCTGATCGTTCATAAGCCAGTCGTACCCGATGCAGGTATTCGGTTTTATCTGAATCGTCTAAAACAGAATCCATCAACCCGATAAAATAAACTTCTTTGAGCGAATAATCCCAGTTGCCGCCTTTCGGAGCCTGATCATGAATCAACCTTGAACTATAATAAACTGCCCTGTCTTTAAAATATTGCTGATGAAGACGCTGTACCTCAATAATAAACTGTTCGCCGTCCTGCCCTGTACAGGTAAGGTCGAATATCATTTTACGGCTGATAGGCATAGGGCCCGAATGTTCGTTTTTATTATAGACAAGATCTGTAATTACTTTTCGTTCTTTAAAAAGCTCATTCAAAAAATCAACCAGCAATTCTTTACTTGGCTCACTTCCAAACAAATGCTTAAAACCGAAATCAGTAAGCGGGTCTATATACCTACCTATGGGGAGGATCATTTCTCTTTTGTTCTTTGCCATAGTTAAAGATATGGAGGATATGGATCTATAAAAAAACCATTGTCGTATTTTTGAGAAATGGAGAACCTCAATTTCAGGAATAACCCTTCTGTGGCGCAAAGTTGAATTTTGTTTATTAGTGCAAGCCTTTGGAAAAGAAAGTAATTTATAAAACCGCCAAAGCCTGCTCTAAATCACTCAAAAGATCTTCTACATTTTCTATCCCGACAGAATACCTGATCAATGCTTCCGGAATTCCCAATAATTTTCTTTGCGCTTCTGTTAATTCCACATGGCTTGTTGTACGCGGAGGCCCGGCTAAGGTTCCGACAGAACCGAGGCTGGCTGCAAGATGAACCAGCTTTAATTGAGGTAGAAATTTTTTCACCAGGCTATAATCGCCATCCAGGGCAAAACTTAAAATTCCTCCAAATCCTCGCATCTGTTCTTTGGCAATGGAATGTCCGGGATGGGTTTCAAGGCCGGGATAAAATACATCTTTTACTTTGGAATGTCCTTTTAAATATTGAGCTATTTTAAGCGCAGAAGCATTTTGCCTTTCGATACGCAATTCAAGTGTTTTCATTCCGCGGGCAATAAGATAAGCCGGTTCTGCCTGTAAACTTGCGCCGTTTATTTCTCTGAATTGATATACTTTTTGAACCAGGTCCTTTCTACCTGCAAGCACACCACCCATCGCATCTGAATGGCCGCAGAGAAATTTTGTGGCACTATGAAGAACAAGGTCAGCCCCCAATTTTAAGGGGTTTTGGTTTATCGGACTGGCGAATGTATTATCCACCACTACAATTGCACCTACCTTTTTAGCTGCGGCAGCAATTCGTTTCAGGTCTATTATTTTCAACGTTGGATTAGTCGGTGTTTCCAGGTAAACCAGGTCGAAGCCTTTGGCTATTTCCATTTCTATTTCTTCATGATTTGTAGTATCACAAAGTGTTACATGTACATTATATGTTGGCAAAAAATCAAGAAAAATCTTACTTGTTCCACCATAGGTATCTTTAATGGAAACAACTCTTTTCCCTGGTGTAAGAAAAGTAAATAATGTATTGCTGATAGCACCCATGCCGGTCGCAAAGGAAGTTGCCGCTTCTGCATCTTCCAATATTCTTATTTTTTCCTCCAGTACATAAACAGTGGGATTGGTATTTCTACTGTAAATATAACCAGCTTCTTTACCCAAAGAAACATTATGCCATTCGTCCAAATCTTTATAGGCAAAGGTGACACTATTCACTATTGGTGATGTTATCGCTCCATGGTAAAAGTCCTGGTCTTCTCCCGCCCAAACGGCGGCTGTTCCTTTTTTGTAATTTGACATATTTTTACGTTTAAAAATTTATAATTGTTATTTAAGTGAATACCCATGGCTCACCGTTCACAGTTCACTACTCTCCAACAGACGCGGATCTCCAGACCTGGAACTTTTCATTACTTACCTTTTCAGGCAATCTGAAATCATTTTCTAAAATCACCTGGTCTATTTAGAAAGTAAATTAATCAGTGGGATTTTATTTTACTAAACAGGAGTTAAGTTATTGTATTTATTCCGTAATTTGATTGACAGGATTCTTTTGTGTTATTGTGAATTTGTCAAAATAAATTTTGATTACTAAGATGCTTTACCTCAATAAAGCCATTACTCCAACAAAATGGAATACTCACTAAAACATTTCTTACATTGCGCTATTACTAATCGCCATTTTTTTTGTAAAAAATTGAAAATTATAATGTCAGTTAAAACATTTATTAATAAGATAATAACTGCAATAAATAATGAACGGAGAATCCTTAAATATAACGGAAGATAATTTACATGAATTAAAAGAGTTGTTTCCTGAATGTGTTTTCAGAAGATAAATTGGATTGGGAAAAACTGAAAGCCACTTTAAGCAACGATATTAATTTTGCCAATGAACGTTATGTATTGAACTGGCAGTCAAGGGAGATGCATTCAAAACTTTGCAACTACCTTCTACCGCTACCTTAAACCTTGTCCGGACGAAGGAATTAATGATGGCTTCTCCATCTTCTTTGGAGACGGGCAGGTTTAGGCCATTGAAAATGTATTCATTGAAGGGAAAAACCTGGAAATATTAAAAAGTATTGCAGAAATCTTACTATAACAAAGGAATTTAAAACGATAAAAATAAAATAGAATGGGCATATACTCAATTCACATTCAAAACTTCAAATCAATACATGATAGTGGTTCTGTAATGATTAGGCCGCTAAATGTGTTGATTGGGCCTAATGGAGTTGGCAAAAGCAACTTTATCAGCTTTTTTAAGTTTTTGAATAAGCTGTTTGAAATGCAATTGCAAAATCATATTGCCCGAAAAGGAAGGGCAGATGGTTTTATGTATTTCGGCAGGCAATCTGGCTTTATTGCAGGCGAAATTGTTTTCACTAATGCTGAAAATAATATAAGCAATCGTTATCGTTTTAAGATGGAGCCTGATCAATCTAATAGTTTATTTTTTACGGAAGAATATAGCGATTACAATATGCAGGCAAAAATTTCAGATGAAATATCATGGAGTCCTAAGCCGGTCAATTTTGGTGGGTCTGCTGAAACTAAATTACATGAAGCAGGAAGTTCAATCCGAACCAAATTTCTTAAAGAGTTCTTTGAGTCTTTCAAGGTTTTTCATTTTCACGATACCAGCGATTCCTCAAAGCTAAAAGGATTTTGTAATGCAACAGATTATGAATATTTGGTAGAAGATGGGAGCAACCTGCCTGCGTTTCTTTATCGGATGAAAGAAACCGCGCCAAAACATTTTAAGGTTTTGGAATATACCCTAAAGTCAATAGCGCCGTTTATAGAAAGCCTTTATTTGCAGCCAGACCAGGTTAATCCCAATCAAATAGAATTGAGGTGGAAAGAAAAGGGGTATGATAATTTATTTAATGCCTATTCGCTCTCTGATGGCACACTTCGTTTTATTTGCCTTTGCACATTATTGTTGCAACCAAACCCTCCAAGTACTATTATCATTGACGAGCCGGAATTGGGTTTACATCCATTTGCAATTACAAAGTTAGCGGCAATGTTAAAAAGTGCTTCATCAAGAACACAAATTATAGTTTCTACCCAGTCTGTAAATCTTGTCAATGAATTTTCAGCAGATGATATAATTGTTGTAGAAAGAAGAAACTGTCAAACGGTATTTACGCGCCAGACCGAAGAAGGACTGGAAGATTGGCTAAAAGATTATTCATTAGGAGAGCTATGGGAAAAAAATGTATTGGGAGGTAGGCCATCATGAGAGCGATTTACATATTAGCAGAAGGGGCAACTGAAGAAGGGTTTATAAACGAAGTGCTTTGTCATTATTTTAATAGTAAAGGAATATATGATGTAAGGGCGATTTTAATGGAAACAAGCCCTGGTCATAAAGGGGGTGATGTATCCTATCCGAGATATAAAAGGAACGTAGAAAATTTATTAAAAAGGGAAAAAGATATTATTGTAACATCGTTAATTGATTATTTCCGTTTAAGGGCAAATTTTCCGAATTATGATAATGCAAAAAAGATTACTGATAAAATTAAAAGGGTTTCTTTCTTAGAACTGGCGGTTGGTATGGATATTAGCAGCAATCGTTTCATCCCCTATATCCAACTTCACGAATTTGAAGGATTGTTATTTTCTGATGCTAAAGGATTTAATTCTTTACCGGATATTCCAGAGTCAAACATAAAACAATTGACCAATGCAGTTAATGAACATGACAATCCGGAAATGTTGAATGATGGCCCGGAAACTTCGCCTTCAAAGCGTTTAGAAAAACTAATACCCGGATATAGAAAAGCTCTGTATGGGCCAATGATAGCAAATGAAATTTCAGTAGTTGTAATAATGAAAAGATGTGTGAGGTTTAAGAATTGGATTGAGGCATTAATTCACAAGATGGAACAGGATTAATGAAAATAAAAAGCACCCGAAAAAACAAATAAAAACACTTCAGTTATAAAATTTATGAATCTCAAAACTTATCTCTTACAATTCAGCAAGGAACAATTAATTGCCCAGATTATTGAACTTAATAAAAAATACAAGGATGTAAAATCGTACTACACGTTTTCACTCAATCCGGATATAAATGTGGAAAAAGAAAAAGTAAAAAATGCTGTGTACGAATGTTTTTTCCCTAAACGCGGATATAAATTGCGCCTGAAAGATGCGCGGAAAATCATTTCTGATTTTAAAAAATTAGAACCGGATGCCGCTTCCCTATCTGATGTAATGATGCATTATGCAGAAAGTGGTGTTGAGTTTACCGATGAATACGGAGATATTGATGAACCATTTTATAATAGTGTTGCCGGCATGTTTGGCAACGCTGCAAAACTTATAAAAGAAAATGGATTGGAAAAAATATTTATTGTGCGGGCAAAAAAAATAATGGATGATACAAAAAATTTTGGCTGGGGGTTTCACGATGAATTGAGTAGCATTTATTATGACTATTTTGAAAATAAAACCGGATAATACTTTACCAATAACCAGGAATAAGACCGTTTGCTGATATTTGAAAAATGGTCTAACAATATTTTTATCATTTTGTTGTTCTCAACAATATGATAAGTTTTAGATGGAAATAAGAACAATGTTTTGAGGGATGCAAAAAGAAAAATAATTCAATGAAACTCCTTTTCGACAGTAACCAGGAATATCAATTAGATGCCATCAAATCCACGAAGAAACCAACTTAAGTTAATGAACCATTACTTCTCAACTGACTTTTCACACTCAGCATTTTTTTGGATATCATGAAACCAAAATGGCTGCACAGTTCCTAATTCAACAAGAAAGCAAAATTTCAAATTATTCAGAGTTACCAATTCCTGTTTTAGCGCAATGTTGGTAGCTAAGATTTTGTGCGCAGCCCTCTTCCCAGAATTCCCGAAGACGTTGTGCCGGTTACTTCATTATCTTTTGAAACCTACTAATCCTCCACCACATGATCATAAATAATTCTTGAAACTGTAGCCAGCGTTTCTGTCGAAACTTTTTGATCTTCTATTCCTTTTGATAATAGTACAACAACATATTTTTTCCCTCCGGGAAGAAATACAATTCCAGAATCGTGACAAATCTTTGTGATGGAACCGC
>JBBSSE010000002.1:0-27824 GCA_038242375.1 Chitinophagales bacterium | reverse complement strand
GGAAAACCATCAGAATTTTATATACAGGCAATCCGGAAAACAATTGTCAAGATTATTCCTAAGTCTGTTTTCCAGGAGTACCTCAATGAATCAGAAGAAAATAAAGAACTACACATCCGGATGCTGGAAGATTTGATCATTCAGCAAATAGAAAGAGAAAAAGATCTATTGATCAGTTCGCCAAAAGAAAGATATAACCGGGTCTTAAAACGCAGCCCTTCGCTCTTTCAGGAAGTACCTAATAAGCATATAGCTAATTACCTGCGCATGAGCCCCGAAACGCTCTCACGCTTAAAGAAATCTTGACTTTAATCAAGGAATATAAGACCGGCTGTATGCAATTTTGTAAAAAATGAAGAGTATGAAAATAAAATCAGAACAGTTGATCAAGGAATTACTGGAATTAACCAGGGAAAATATCCATTACGCGGAATCCCTTAAAGTAAAATCCACTGACGAGCTAAATTGGCGGGAAAAGGAAGGTAGTTGGAGTATACTGGAGTGCCTGGAACATCTAAACCTGTATGGAGATTTTTATAATCCTGAAATTAAAAATGTTCTTCAAGAATCCAATATAAAGACAGTCCTCTATTTCAAGAGTGGTCTTTTAGGGAATTATTTTGCTGAAAGTATGTTACCCAAAAAAGGATTTAAAAAAATAAAAACTTTTAAAGATAAAAATCCTTTAGGAAGCAATTTAAACCGCAAAGTGATTCAGCGTTTTATTGATCAACAAGTACAATTAATTGAATTACTGAAAAAGGCTTCCGGCGTGAATTTAAACAAGGTAAAAACTGCCATCAGCATTACTAAATTTCTAAAATTAAAACTGGGTGACACTTTCAGAGTTGTGATCAACCACAATATCCGGCATCTTGAGCAAGTTAAAAATATACCAAATGCAAAGGTAAATGCGGTTGCTATGGAGCCTTTGGTTTTTTAATAAGCTGTTGTGATTTACAATTCGTTGGCCATCTCTTAAATTTATATTTTACGCCTTTCAATTGGATTCCTGATATATATATATCGTGCCTGGCAACATTCATCATTCTGATAACGCTCAATCTTTTTCCCACCAAATAGTCTGTGTATAAGATTCACCGATAGTATATACCTCACCGATCTTTGGAATCACAAAAGACTGACCTTCCTTTTCCGCGGCAGCCATCAATCTTTTTGGCGGCTCATTCCAGGGATGAATAGATAATGCAAACTTTGCCCAATGAACAGGCAACAACATTTTAGCATGTAGTTCCCTTGCAGCCTTTACAGTTTCTTCAGGTAGCATGTGAATATTGGGCCAATCAATTCCGTATTGACCACACTCAAGAATTGCCAGGTCAAACTCCTTAAATTTATCCCCAATCTCCTTAAACCGGCCATCATAGCCCGAATCACCTCCAATGAAGATCAGGTAGTCATGTATGCTAAGAACAAACGAAGACCAGGCTGTTTTAGCTCTGGTGACGCCTCTGCCGGAAAAATGTCTTGCCGGCGAAACGGTCATTTCTATTCCTGGTAGAATGATTTCTTTTTCCCACCAATCTAATTCAATGATCTTACTTTTTTGAATACCCCAATACTCCAAATGCGATCCTACGCCCAAAGAGGTGACTATTTTTTTTACTTTCGGATGAATGGCAGAAATGGTTTTAAAATCCAAATGATCATAATGATCATGCGTAATGACCAAAATATCGATGGGTGGAAAATCTACAACCTGATAGTGATCTGTTCCGCGAAATGATTTACCGAAAAACTTAAATGGAGAGGCATTTCCGCTGAATACAGGGTCTACTAAAATATTAATTCCTTTCGAGTGAATAAGGTAGGATGAATGTCCAAACCATATTACGGTTGGTTTATCAAAACGAAGATTTTGCAAATCCGTTTTCACAAAAGGTATTTCTCTTTCTGGCGTGACCGTTTTTGGTTTTCCAAGAAAATCTCTGAACAATTTAAACATGGATACATCCTTCTTCATGACCGAAGTTGGTTCCATGTTTTGAAATATTCCTTCACGGTAATGGGCTGATTTTTCGCAAATTTTTAGCCTGTCGCCAGACGGATTTTTACCGAATACTTTTAGGTTCATGATTATAATTTTACCTGTGGGTAAACGGCAGGTATATTTTTTATTTTATACAAAAATATTTCCAAAAAATTAAAGGGAGAACATTTTATAACCCTGGAAGAATGAAAGGTAATTTTGGAAGGAATACGTTGTCCGGACTAATGGAATTAAAAGTAAAACCTAATCAATCTAAACCAGCAACTAACCCTCTTTTCACTCGGCCCAATTTCCAATTTTGAGTCCTCTAATTCTATTAAACTCCTTTTCATTGTTGGTTACAAGGGTCATATCTAAACTCCTCGCATGAGCTGCTATTAATGTATCTAAAGAACCAACAGGAGAGCCTTTCCTTTCAAGTTCAGCTCTAATTACCCCATATAGGAAGGCTGCATCGGTATCAAAGTCAAGAATTTCCAGAGGAAACAAAAACTGGTTTAATGCTATCTGGTTCTTTTCAGGTTGGGTACTTTTTTTGACGCCATATTCTAATTCGGCCATGGTTATTGAAGAGATACCAACGCTACCTAAGGTAAACACACAAACTTCTTAAGAACTTCTATGGGTTTTTTCTTGATAATATAAATGCACATATTAGTATCCAGAATAAATTTCATAAGTTAAATAATTTTCTGGATTGTTCAGATGGTTGCTCACTATTATTCATAAAATCCTCGCTAAATTCATCAATACTGTCAAATAGATTTTGCCAGGGATTGTGAAACGGAATAATGTAGAGAGCATTTCCCACTTTTTTAAGATATACTTTATCGTCCTTTATTTTAAAATTATCAGGTATTTTAATGGATTGGATCCCAGAATTTTCCTGAACATCAATTACTTCAAATGCCATAATAATCTTTTTTATGAAATTACAACTTTTCTTTTACCTGGGATTTAACCATATTCTCTGTTTTTAATGTAGTAACCCAATTGTCGTGACAGTGTAACGACAATTCTATTTCGGGAAAAATATGGGCAAACAGCATCACCTAACCCGGCTTCTTTCCTCAAAGTTTTATCTGCAGATTGCCTGTACTAATTACATGATTTTTTTCCTATCAATCATTTCCTTTGCCTCCTTCAATGCTGTATGTAATTTCATTTCTAATTCTTTCCTGGGTGGCAATTCTGTCCAGTATTCAGCTACAGCTATTCCATCTTTGTGCATTTCCAAAAGTTCTACCTGCTCCCGGCTGGTTTCAGCGCAAAGTATCAATCCTACAGGTTTTTCTTCCCCCTCCTGCTTTTCATATTTATTCAGCCACTTCAGGTACAATTCCATTTGTCCTTTATCCTTTGCCTGAAATTTTCCAATTTTTAAATCTATCGCTACTAATCTTTTTAACTTGCGATGAAAAAAAAGAAGATCTAAGTGAAAATCTTCCCCATCTATAATCATCCTTTTCTGTCGCTCTACAAAAAGCAAATCCTTTTCCGGTTTCCAGGATAAAATTTTCTAACTCTCTCAATATGGCAGTTTCCAGATCCTTTTCTAAATAACCATCTTTTAGTTGAAGGAAATCTAAGATATAGGGATCTTTAAACGTGTTGAAAGGAATGATGGATGAGCCGCTTATTTGTAAATTAGCAAGGGCAGTTCGTTCAAATGTTTTATTGGAAATAAGCTTACGTAACTCTCTTACACCCAATTTTTCTTCTATGGCTAATTTTGCATAATACAACTTGGATTCCTCATTTTTTAAGGGTATTAAAATAAGAAAATGCGACCAACTCAATTGTCGTGACAGTGTAACGACAATCTCTATTTCCGGAAAAACATCTGCGAACTGCATCATCCGCCGCAAATTCTTTTCTTCAAAATTTCGACCATAAGCTCCTTTCAATTGTGTAGATACCGTTAGAACGACCTCTTTACCATATTCTGCCCTTTTGTTTTGCAGAATATGGTCATTCATACGTTTGCCTACCTGCCAGAAAAGCATTGTTACCGCACTATTTACAACTACAGCAACCTGGTTCTGACTTTTCTCTATGAGATGAGACAAGTCTTTTAATAAATGGTCTCCATTATCTTTCTTTAATTTTATTCCAGTTTTTTGTTTTCTCATGATGCTATTTTCATTCTATTTGCACTATTTTATGAATCACAGAGTTCGGGATGAAATTTTAAACCCGATAAAAATTATCGGTTTACATCTGATGAAAAGTAAAAACATAGAACCAATTGGGATCACCTACCCGCCCAGCCTTCTCTGTCCAGGCTTCGATATTGAATAGCTTCGGCAAGATGTTCCGGTTTTATATCCTGGCAACCCTCCAGATCGGCTATTGTCCGGCTCACTTTTAAAATACGATCGTAAGCGCGGGCGGAGAGGTTTAATTTTTCCATAGCTATTTTTAAAAGGTTTGCGCCTACCTGGCTGATCACGCAAATTTCTTTGAGCGTTTTGCTGCTCATTTGTGCATTGCCATAAACACCCGGATTATCTTTATACCGCTCACTTTGTATCTCTCTTGCTTTGATCACCCGTTCCCGGATGCTTTCACTTTTTTCATAGTCTTTAGTAGAAGAAAGTTCACTAAAAGCTACCGGAGTTACTTCTACATGGAGATCTATCCGATCAAGTAATGGTCCTGAAATTTTATTTAAATATTTCTGCACAGCACCCGGCGGGCAGGTACATTCTTTTTCCGGATGATTATAATACCCGCAAGGGCATGGATTCATAGAGGCAATCAGCATAAAACTGGAAGGAAAATCCAGGGCGACTTTTGCCCGTGAAATCGTTACCCTTCTTTCTTCCATCGGTTGGCGCATTACTTCAAGAACCGTTCTTTTAAATTCCGGCAACTCATCTAAAAATAAAACACCGTTATGCGCTAAAGAAATTTCTCCGGGTTGAGGCATCGTTCCACCTCCCACAAGAGCTACATCAGAGATTGTATGATGTGGCGAACGAAAGGGGCGTTTGGAAATAAGGGTTGCGTTTTCAGGAAGCTTCCCTGCTACGCTATGTATTTTGGTTGTTTCCAAAGCCTCCAATAAACTTAAAGGTGGAAGTATGGTTGGCAATCTTTTGGCCAGCATGGTTTTGCCGGCACCCGGCGGCCCAATCAAGATGGCATTATGCCCACCCGCCGCAGCTATTTCAAGGGCACGTTTTATATTTTCCTGACCTTTTACATCACAGAAATCGATATCAAAATCACTTTGTGCATGAGCAAATTCTTCGCGCGTATTGACTATTGTTGGTTGAAGAGAATTTTCATCAATAAAAAAATCAATAACCTCATTTATATGACTAACTCCATACACGTTTAAATTATTAACCATCGCAGCTTCCCGTGCATTTTCCTTCGGCAGAATGAGACCCTTAAAATTTTCTTTCCTGGCTTGTATGGCTATTGGAAGAGCTCCTTTTATTGGCCGAACGATTCCATCCAGGCTCAACTCTCCCATAATGATATACTCAGCTAATTTTTCTGCGTTTTCCAGTTGTTCGCTTGCACCTAAAGTACCAAGCGCTATGGGCAGATCAAAGGCGGTTCCGCTTTTTCGAATATCTGCCGGTGCGAGATTTACGACTACCCTTGTGCGTGGAAAATGATATCCGTTTGCCTTGATAGCGCTTTCCATTCGTTCCATGCTCTCCTTCACCGCATTATCTGCCAATCCCACAATAGATGTGAATCTTCCACTACTTACATTCACCTCAACGGTTATAGTAATGGCTTCTACTCCATAAACAGCACTACCAAAGGTTTTCACTAACATTAGTTGAAATTAATGAAAATATTCATTAAAAAGATGAAAGGCTGAAAAGGAAAAAAACTTCCAAAATTTTAATTCCTTAAAACCCGGTAAACTTTTTCGTGAATTTTCAGCAATAGAAAATTTTCGTAAAAATCGTCGTATCAGACTTCGGAATTTTTTAAAATAAACGACGGTTATTAATTCTTAGAAATTATTAAGCAGGGGAATTTTGGAAATAAATACTCCGTTGAAAAGTTTGTTTTAAGTGATTTGAAAATGAGCCGTAATCATAATCCGTCGGGTAAAAGATTTTGCAAGAAAATTATTCATAAAACACTTGATATTCTATATACTGCACAAGGAATAAATTAATGAATTTTCTGAATAAGGGTCGGAACGCTTTTTCGGTTTGAACCGTAGGTTGGCAATCGTTCAGGTCCCCGAAAGGTCGGGGCAGGCTGCCAAAGCAAGCGCCCCGACCGTATAAAATCATTCACTGTTTTGCCCCTTGCAAAGTATAATTAAAGTCCATCCAACAATTCAATAACTTTCTCTCTTTCCAAAATTAAATAACCCAAACGGTCATTGCTGATACCATCTTTCAATTGGTAACTAAAATGAAGATGTCCATTGCTCACACTTGTCTCAAAATATTTAAAATCGATGTTCGAATATTTTTTAAGGTCATCCCCTATTTCGTAAAGATGTGTGGATAAAATAAACAAGGAATGCTTTATTTTGATCAACCCCTCAATTACGACTGTGCTACATTTCATCGCATCCTGCACATTGGTACCTTTAAATAATTCATCAATGAGGATCAGCCATTTTCTGCCGTCACTAATTTTTATTATGGTATTTTTTATCCGCTGTACTTCATTATAAAAAAAGCTTTCACCTTTCACGATATTATCCTGCACATTGATATTACTTAA
The DNA here is from genome assembly GCA_038242375.1 of Chitinophagales bacterium. Lineage (GTDB taxonomy): Bacteria > Bacteroidota > Bacteroidia > Chitinophagales > Chitinophagaceae > Ginsengibacter. The sequence goes on along the minus strand of JBBSSE010000002.1, from coordinate 21,100 downwards.
CAAACCCTCAAAAACAGATAGCTCCATTGAAAATGCGGGCACACCCATACCGATATGCGCCAGAAAAACGGATGTTCCTACTGCTTTTATAAAAGTGCTTTTACCGGCCATATTTGCACCGGTCAGAAATATGAAACTATTATCCTTGTTAAGTTCCACATCATAAGCGATTGGATTTTCCAATAAAATATGGTATAGTTTATCTGCTTTTAAAACGGGCTCGTTTGAATGATTAAAAAGCGGAAAAGTGAGATTGTACTTTTTGACTGACATCGCCATTCCATACCAGGCATCCAAATGATAGTAAAGTTCAATCAACTGAAAAAGTTGCTGCTTGTAGTGGTAAACCAGATAATGAGCGAGGGATAATAATTCTGTAATAAGCAGGTCACTATTTTTCTCCTTTTTATGAATTAGTTCGAGGGCAGGTTTATCTAAAAGAGTTTTTGCCTTGTTCAAAACAACTTTTAAGTTTCCGGGTGTGTCTTCATCCAAAAAAATAAACACAATTTGTTGCATGCCTTTTAAAAAATTAAAGGCATGCCCAACGGAATATTTTATCGAGGAGAAATCTGCCGGATGAAAAAGTTTATAATAATGAGCCGTGGCCAGAGTAGGATTTGCAGGAGGGCTATCAACTCCTGTTTCATAAAATTTATGGATCATCATAATGGATCCGTTGCTAATTTGCAATGGCCATTCCAATTCATTGGAGAGAATTAGTTTAAGGGTGTTTTGAACGTTTTGGATAGCACCTAAATTGGGCAGGGAATCCAGAAAATATTTTTTAAGTCTCTCTCTTCCACCCGTTGTCCGCGTTAAATTTAATTTGTCGAAAACAGAAAACTCCTCCTCTGAATTAAAAATTGAAAGATCCGTAAGCGTTGTTTTGTCGATTTCCATAAATTATTCAATTACTAAAATGACCTGAAAAATTCTTCTTTATTCTTTATTGAACAAAAGTTAGCCGGTCACCTTTAAGTGATTCATCCCAGGTGACATTTCCATAATCATCCATTTTATAAACACATTTCCCGTTCACAAATGTTTGTTCAATTGCTGCCGGAAAGATTGTTCCTTCCAAAGGACTCCAGCCACATTTGTATAAAATATTTTCTTTCGTAACGGATGTTTTTTTATTCAGATCTACCAGTACAAGGTCAGCAAAATATCCCTCTCTTATATAACCGCGATTTTCGATCTTAAAACAATCGGCCACAGCGTGACTCATTTTTTCGACTATTTTTTCCAGGGAAATTTTTTCTTCTTTATAATATTTCAACATCATTAAAAGGGAATGCTGTACCAAAGGTAATCCGGAATGCGCATGCTCATACGGAGGCTGTTTTTCTTCCATTGTATGTGGCGCGTGATCCGTGGCAATCACATCCAAACGATCATCCAATAACGCCTTCCATAAAGCTTCCTTATTTTCAGGCGCTTTTATAGCCGGATTGCACTTAATTAAATAACCCAATTGTTCATAATCATCCGCCGTAAAATTAAGATGATGAACACAAACCTCCGCGGTGATCCGCTTCTCCTTTAAAGGAATTGCATTTGTAAAAAGCTCCAGTTCTTTTGCCGTGGAAATATGTAAAATATGCAGGCGGCTATTGTATTTTTTTGCAAGAGATACAGCAAAGGAAGATGAAGTATAGCATCCATTCACATCCCGGATCAATGGATGATCAGAAGGAGCTAAAACAGGTTTCGCGGCTTTTATTCTTGCATAATTATCTTTAATGATTATTTCATTTTCACAATGCGTGGCGATCAGTAATTCGCTATCCTTAAAAATTCGATTCAACGCATTTTCATTATCTACCAGCATATTTCCCGTGCTGCTGCCCATGAAAATTTTCACCCCACAAATATTTTTTTTGTGTTGATTTGTTTTCAAAACCTCTTCGGCGTTTGTATTACTCACTCCCATAAAGAAAGAGTAATTCGCCAGGGAGGTATTTCTACCAATGGAGTATTTATCTTCCAGCAATTCTAATGTGAGTGCATTTGGAATTGTATTGGGCATTTCCATAAAAGAGGTAACACCCCCTGCCACAGCAGCTTTGCTTTCTGTATAAATATTCGCCTTATGAGTTAATCCAGGTTCACGGAAATGCACCTGGTCATCTATTGCGCCGGGAAGAAGGTGTTTTCCTACGCAGGAAATTTCGGTCACTTTGCCTTTTACATCGATCGAATTATCGATCCGTTCTATCCGGCCGTTCTTAATGAATACATCCTTTACATCAATATTATTTTCATTGACTACGAATGTCTGTTTAAAAAGATAGTTTTGCATAACTTAAAATTAAATAATTAATACCCTAACCCGATGCAAATTATTAAAAGACTAACATTTCTTACGGTACTATTTTTCTACCATAATCTCTCTGCTCAAACCACCTTTCTTCCGGTGGATTCAAAAGAATATCATTTAACTGACCGGTTGGAAATAAAATACGGTAAAAATACTGATCTTATTTTTTCTACATTAAAACCTTTTAGCAGAAGGTCTTTAGTGCAGCAGGCAGAATTTATTGACAGCGTAAACCGCCTTCAAAGTATTGGTCTTACAGCGGTAGATGAATACAATCTGCACTCTCTTTACATGAATAATTCAGAATGGGTAACAGGTTCGCAAGAAAGTTTTTTGAGCAAAAAACCCATCCTGAAAGCGTTTTACACGACCAAACCGAATTTGCTTGAAGTGAATGTCAAAGATTTTTTTCTTGTTGTAAATCCAGTTCTTAATCTGCAGGTTGGTACAGAATCCGGGAATGACGAAACTTTATATTACAACAAACGGGGAATTACCGCCAGGGGAAGAATCGCGAATAAAATTGGCTTTTCTACCAGTATTACAGACAACCAGGAACGTGGTCCCGGATTTTTCAATGACCGCGTAACAGAATACAGAGGCATGCCAGGTGCAGGATTTTACAAACGGTTTAAAAATGGTGGCTATGATTATTTTCAAGGAAATGGTTACCTGACATTTAATGTGACGAAATATATTGATGTCACTTTTGGATATGATAAGAATTTTATTGGCGACGGATACAGAAGCCTTTTCCTGGATAATGCAGGAGCAGACTATTTATTTTTAAAATTAAATACCAAGATCTGGAAACTGAATTATCAGAATCTTTTCATGGAGTTAATGCCCCAGTTTAAAAAATCAGGTGATGTATTACTTGATCGTAAATATGCCGCTATGCACCATTTAAGCATGGATGTAACGCCCTGGTTAAATGTAGGTTTGTTTGAAGGAATTGTTTTTGGAAGAGAAAACAGGTTTGATTTTGAATATTTAAATCCGATCATCTTTTTAAGGCATGTGGAAGGCTTTGTTGGCAGCCCGGATAACGCAGTAGCAGGTCTTGACTTCAAAGCAAATTTCGCTAAAGCGTTCCAGGTTTATGGACAACTCGTTTTAGATGAATTCCAGGCAAACGAGCTCCTCAAAAAAACGGGCTATTGGGCGAATAAATACGGGTATCAATTAGGACTGAAATATGTAGATGCGTTTAAGATAGACAATCTTGACCTGCAGATAGAAACCAATATGGTTCGACCTTTCACGTATTCACATTATGATTCTACCGCTAATTACACGCATTACAACCAATTTCTTGCGCACCCTTTGGGCTCTAATTTCCAGGAATTTATCGGTATCCTGAAGTATCAGCCTATGCCAAAATTACATGTTGATTTCAGAGCAATCTATTACATGAAAGGCCTGGATCTGAATGGAGAGAACTTTGGCGGAAACCCATTTGAATTATATACAACCCGCACAAAAAATTACGGTTATTATGTAGGCGGAGGCGATAAAATAAAAGTACTGAATGCAAACTTCCGTCTGGGATATGAGTTTAGGGAAAACCTTTTCTTAGAAGCTAATTATTTGTACAGAAAACAAACTGCTGTGGATCCGGTAAATATGTTGTCAATTGGGTTGAGATGGAATTCTTTTATAAGGAAATATGATTATTAGGAGCTGAGAGCGATGAGCTATGAGCTAAGAAGCCTGCAAATAATTCACAACTTTGAATTATTTGCAGGCTTTTTTTATTAATTATTATTACAATTAGGCTGAAAATTTACAACAGGCTGAAGACTCTCAGCTGGCGACTCACTGCTCACTGCTCACGGCTCACGGCTGACAGCTCAAAGCTCATAGCTCACAACTCAATTCCAATTGCTTATTCACCTTATTGATTAAATTATTTACATCAAATGGTTTGGAGATAAAATCATCTGCACCATAATCTGCAATGGCTGCGGCGGCACCCGGATGGGCGGAAAACATAATTACGGGGATATGTTGGGTTTTCTTATTTGCTTTTAATTCTTTACAGATCATTCTACCATCATGGCCTGAAATGAGTACATCTAATAGAATGAGGTCCGGTTTAAAAGAATCAATTTTCGGAAATGTATTTTCTCCTTTAGCTGTTACTTCTACATCAAATCCTTTCATCGATAATAAGATTTCCATCACGGATAAAATATCAAGATCATCATCTATTACTAAAATTTTAGACATGGGTACTGAGGTGGTTGTGGTTGTTAGAGAAAAATTCCTATACAGATTTTCTATAAATTGATCCGGGTCCTACTGCAAATGGCGTTTGCATATTTGTGTTATTCTAATCAGTTTACAGAATTTATTTATTTATGGTGCTATAACGTAGAACAATACGAATTTAGTATTTATTTCGCTTCCTTTTTGAATTTACTTTCTATGGAAAAATGAAATGATGGAAGGTGATAAATATTAAAGAACTGTCAACGCATTCAAACCTTTTCTTCTTCTTTTGTTCTCACATATAATAAATAACTACTCTTTTTTAAATCATATGTAAAAAATAGAAACAAAGGACAAAAAAAAGCAGTTCCATAATAATGAAACTGCTACAAATATTGTTCCTCCTTTAATTTAATTTAAAGAAGTTGATATGGGCCTGAAATTACTTTTTAAGCTTCTTACTTAAATTATCATTGATTGCTTCCAGGAATTCTTCCGTATGAAGATAATCGGTTCCGTGCTTTACATTTTTTCCGCTAATGCATACAGCCAGATCCTTCGTCATTTTTCCACTTTCTACTGTATCTACACAAACTTCTTCCAGTGCATGAGCGAAATCAATCAGCTCCTGGTTATTATCTAATTTCCCTCTGAACGCTAATCCACGTGTCCAGGCAAAAATACTGGCAATTGGGTTTGTAGAGGTTGGATTTCCTTTTTCATGCTCCCGGTAGTGCCTGGTAACGGTACCATGCGCTGCTTCGGCTTCCATTACTTTGCCATCAGGAGTAATCAATACGGAAGTCATGAGTCCTAAAGAACCAAATCCTTGTGCTACCGTATCACTCTGTACATCTCCATCGTAGTTCTTACATGCCCAGATAAAGTTTCCATGCCATTTTAAAGCGGACGCTACCATGTCATCAATCAGGCGATGCTCGTAAGTAATTCCTGCTTTTTCAAACTGCCCTTTAAATTCATTTTCAAAAATCTCCTGGAAAATATCTTTAAATCGTCCGTCATATTTTTTCAGGATCGTGTTTTTGGTAGAAAGATATAATGGCCATCCTTTGCTCAAAGCCATATTAAAACAACTTCTTGCAAAACCACTGATACTTTCATCCGTGTTATACATACTTAATGCTACACCCGGGCCTTCGAAATTGTATACATCAAATGTTTCTGCTTCACTGCCATCTTCCGGCGTAAAAGTCATGGTTAATTTTCCTTTTCCTTTGATCACAGTATCCGTCGCTCTGTATTGGTCACCAAAAGCATGACGACCGATGATGATTGGTGCAGTCCAGTTTGGAACCAGGCGTGGCACATTTTGCATCACGATCGGCTCACGGAATACGGTGCCATCCAGAATGTTACGGATCGTGCCATTCGGGCTGCGCCACATATGTTTTAATTTAAACTCTGCCACCCTTTCCTCATCCGGTGTGATGGTTGCACACTTAATGCCCACGCCATACTTTTTGATAGCATTGGCTGCATCGATCGTTACCTGGTCATCCGTATCATCGCGGTGTTGAATTCCAAGGTCATAATATTTAATATCCAAATCCAAATATGGAAGGATCAATTTGTCTTTAATGAATTTCCAGATGATGCGTGTCATTTCATCGCCATCCAATTCTACCACTGGGTTGGTTACTTTAATTTTTGTCATTCTTTGTTTTTATAAATTTTTAAGCTTGTATGTTTTGCAATATTATCAAAATCCTTGTCATTGTGAAAAAGTGAAATTTGTTTATGGATACAAATTGAGGCAATCAGGCAGTCATTTGGTTTGCGGATCGTAACGCCTTTTTGTCTTAAAAACCGGTAGAGGGAAGCAGCTTCAATGGAAGTTTCTATTGGTTCAGGTTGAATAAAATGAAAAGATAGCAGTAGTTCCATGACAACTTTAAAAATTTTATCACTTTTAATTCCTTGTAAAATTTCCTGCAAGATGATAGGTAATAAAACGACCTGGTTAGAATCGATTAACTGATTAAGCGACTCACTATTTTCATCTTTTACAGAATTGAAATAATTTATCCAGATGCTTGTGTCAACGATCTTCCCATTTGTCATACGTTCTCATTTTGTCCAGATCTCCTATCCATTCAACTTTTCCTCTTAAACTTTTTACTTTCTGTCTTTTAAGTTGCTTAATAAATTCTTTTAAGGCTTCAGTGACAACTTCCTTCTTACTGTTTAATTCTGACCATTTTAATGCTTCTTTCATCAATTCATCATCTATTTCAATATTTGTCCGCATTTATTAAAATTTTATACACAAATATAACTGAATTGATACACATTGTCTACCTTCTAATCCTTCCTTACAAATTCTTTATAATCGCATCTGCAAACTCACTTGTCTTTAATAATGTCGCCTTCTTCATCAGGTTGTAAAAGTCAATGGTCACTGTTTTGTTCCGGATCGTTTTACCAACTGCATTGGTGATCATATCTGCTGCGTCGCGCCAACCCATATATTCCAGCATCATCACGCCACTAAGAATGACGGAGGATGGATTCATCGTATTGGTATTTGCAAAACGTGGTGCTGTTCCATGTGTGGCTTCGAAAACTGCATAGCCTGTGTTGTAATTGATATTTGCTCCCGGAGCAATTCCAATACCTCCAACCTGTGCTGCAAGTGCATCACTGATGTAATCACCGTTCAGATTTAATGTAGCAATTACAGAATAATCCTGTGGTGCCAATAATGCCTGCTGAAGGAAGTTGTCGGCGATAGCATCCTTAATAATTACTTTGCCTCCGATAGATGCAATGCGCATTTCTTCATTAGCAACCGCTTCTCCGCTTTCCGCTTTGGTGGCTTCCCATTGATTCCAGGTATATACATCTCCGGCAAATTCACGTACTGCTAATTCATACCCCCAGTTCTTGAAAGCACCTTCGGTAAATTTCATGATATTTCCCTTGTGCACAATCGTTACAGAAGGTTTTTTATTCGCAATAGCAAATTCAATTGCTGCGCGGATCAATCTTTCGGAACCTTCTTTACTTACGGGCTTTATACCGAAGGAAGACGTTTCAGGGAAGCGGATATTTTTAACGTGCAATTCTTTCTGTAAAAAATGCAATAGCTTTTTAGCTTCCGGCGTACCTGTCATGTATTCAATACCTGCGTAAATATCTTCTGTGTTTTCCCTGAAAATAACCATGTCCACTTTTTCCGGTTGCCACATTGGAGAGGGCACTCCTTCAAAATATTTTACCGGGCGCAAACATACATATAGATCCAGATCCTGGCGAAGTGCGACATTCAGACTGCGCATACCTCCACCTACCGGAGTTGTCAACGGACCTTTTATGGAAATAATGTATTTCTTGAAAGCTTCCAGTGTTGCCTGTGGCATCCATTCTCCGGTTTCTTCAAATGCTTTTCCACCGGCAAGTACTTCCATCCACTCAATTTTCTTTTTACCTCCGTATGCTTTTTTTACAGCGGCATCAAATACGCGCACACTGGCTTTCCATATATCCGGGCCAATGCCATCACCTTCAATAAAAGGGATTATGGGATTATCAGGAACAATCAGTTCGCCATTATTTCCCATAGTTATTCTATTCTTCATATATCGTGTTTTAGTCTTTTAATTTTATAGAGCAATTTACCCATTCGTTATCAAATTGCACCTCCTCATATTTCTTATAAAAGTTTATAGCCGGTTCGTTCCAATCCAGCACCTGCCACACCATTCCGCTGTATTCTTTTTCACGGGCTTCCCGGAGAAGTCTTTCAAATAATTGTTCACCGATTCCCTTTCTGCGCCAGCTTTCTGTTACCAAAAGATCTTCCAGGTACATTCGTTGACCTTTCCAGGTAGAATACCGAACATAATACAACGCGAAACCGACTACCAGGCCATTCACTTCTGCTACAAATGCCCAATACACGGGATTAGCACCAAATCCGCTCTCAACAAAATGATCAAAATCAACCGTGACCTCATCCGGTGCATTTTCATAAACGGCAAGTTCTTTAATAAGCTCCAACATCGCCCCGCAATCTTCTTTTACCGCACTTCTGATTCTGATATCAATATCCATTATATTTTAATTTTGCATAGCCTGCGATAAATCATTGAGAATATCCTCAATGTTTTCTATCCCCACACTCATTCTGATTAGACCATCCGTAATTCCATATTGTTCTCTTTTTTCCTGAGGAACCCCAAAATGCGTCATGGAAGCCGGATGAGAAACAAGCGTGTCACATGTTCCAAGCGAAACGGCACGCACACACATTTGTAATTTATCGATGAAATTTTTACCGTCTTCCAGTCCTCCTTTTAATTCAAAACTCAACATTGCTCCCGGGTGTTTCATCTGCTTTTTTGATTTTTCATGATCCGGATGGGAGGTTAATCCTAAATAATTCACATGACTTATAGCAGGATGATCCTCGAGGAATTGAGCAACTTTCATCGCATTGGCACAATGTCTTTCCATCCTGATTTCCAAGGTTTTCATTCCTTGTACCAATAAAAAAGCATCAAAGGAATTACTATTTCCGCCCAAAAGCCTGTGCACTTTTTCCATACGTCCCTTCATTAATTCCAGATCTTTTCCGATCAGTACTCCGCCGATAGCCGTTCCATGTCCGTTCAGGAATTTTGTAGTAGAATGAATGACGAAATCCACGCCATATTTAAATGGTTGCTGCAGATAAGGAGTGGCAAACGTGTTATCCACCGCAACGATCAGATCGTGTTTTTTAGCAATTTTTGTCAGGGATTCTATATCGACACACTGAATGGTCGGATTGGCCGGAGTTTCGAGATAAAGCATTTTGATTCCGGGATTATTCTGAACGGCCTCTTCTGCTTTTTGTTCATCCCGCAGGTCCACGATGATCGCTTCTATACCAAGAGAAGGAAGTACTTTTTCCATTAATTCCTGCGAACCTCCATACAATGAAAAATGGGACAGGATCTTATCTCCTGATTTTAAAGTTGTCAACATTAATGTGCTGATAGCAGCCATACCGCTGGAATGTAAAATTGATTTCAATTCGAGCGGTTTGCCGTTTTCTTTTAATCCAAAACTTTCCAAAGCGGCAATTTTTTCTTCCGCCTCCGTCATTCCGGGATTACCCCATCTGCCATAAATATAACCATCCTCTTCTCCTTTGAAGCGGCGCATTCCCTGCTCTGCCGTATCAAACACATAGGTGCTGCTGGCATAAAGAGGCGTGAGATGCGCGTGATTACTTTCGGTTTTATGGCCACTATGAATAGCAGCAGATCCAAAACCTTTAAATTCCTTTTTTGACGATGACATATAAGGGTTGGGTTATTATTGAATATTTAATCGTGCAAAAGTAGGAAAACATATCTGGTTGACCTTTTTTTGAAGGATGTCGCCTGAAGAATAAAATACTTCCATAATACAATGCTTCCTAATTTTTTATGAAAGCTTTACGCGCTTTGATTGCGATCAGACTATTTAGAATTCCTAAAAACAAAAAACCCCTGATTTAACAGGGGTTAAAATTATATCTAAAAGATTTTTAGTTGACTACCTCTTCTAAATTATTCTCTTTTATAAATTCATCTTTTTTCTCAATAAATTCATCGTGTAACTTCGTTGCTAATTCAAGCGTTTCTTCTGATTTAGCTAGTATATCCGGTAATTGTTCGTCCAGAACTTTGAAATTGAGATTGATGTTTTCGGCTTCCATTTGGCCAATTTTCCGAACGACTGCTGTTTCTGAATTTACGAGGTCTTCAAGTTGACGGACCATCTTTTCCATCATAGTCAATTTTTCTTTCTTATCCATAATTATCTGTTTAATTGGTGAATGATCTTTTCAATCCTTACCATCAAAACATAAGCCTATTCCTGCTCAGTTCAAAAAGGGGAACGTTAAATTTTGTTAAATGAACTTCTGAGCTGCTATCACAGGACGCTGGTAAGAGACATATTCATCCGATAGAAAAGGTTTCACGCAGATTTTCGCAGATGAAGTACACGCTGATTTACGCGAATTAAATCTGCGCTAATCTCCGTAAAAACCGCATTAATCTGCGAGAAAATTTTGTCGCAACGAGTCAATAAACGCTACAGTAATTAATTACTTTTTATCCGGTACAAAACTCATGGAGATTGAATTTACACAGTGACGGGTATTCTTCGATGTGAGTCTTTCTCCTATAAATACATGTCCTAAGTGCGCGCCACAATTGGCACAAACAATTTCTGTGCGTTGTCCATCTGCATCCGGAATTCTTTTTATGGCACCGGCAATTTCATCATCGAAACTTGGCCAGCCACAATCGGATTCAAACTTGGAAGAGGAATAATACAACGGAGCATCACAACGTTTGCATATGTATGTTCCTTTTTCAGTATTATTTAATAATGTTCCTGTTCCGGGATATTCCGTCCCTTTATTTACAATGACCCTTTCTTCTTCGGGGGTTAATTTATTCCATTCCATATTATTTATTATTTTTTTGGGTTGACTAATCGTTTGAGCTGTTGTGTCTTTAGGCGTACTTTTTTGTTGTTTTTGAGCACAGGCTGTAAAACTGAACGTAACCATTAACACAAAAAGTAATTGAGAAAATTTCGATAGATATTTGTTTAGGTTCATCTTAATTGTTTAGACTTTGAAAAAATTTAATTCGGATGATTCCATTCGGAGAGCATCTTTTAAAATTACGAATTTTTTTATCAGCCGGACTTGTCAGGATGGAAATTTTGCGTTAAAATATTCTAAATCAATTCTCTTATTTCACGAATTGATTAAGAATGAAACACGAATTTTAGGCACGAATTGAAATAGGTAGTAGGTATTAGGTTTCAGGTTTCAGGTTTCAGGTAACAGGTATTAGGTAGTAGGTGTTAGGTATTAGGAGAGAAAAATCCCAAATCGTAAATCCCAAATCCCAAATCTCAAATCTATATTCTTACAATCATTTTTCCTTCATTTTTCCCTTCAAATAATCCAATGAAAGCTTCCGGAATCTTATCAAATCCCTCTATAACTGTTTCCTGGTAAGTCAATTTCCCTTCTTTCAACCAACCCGACAAATGCTGCGTGGCGTCGGGGAATTTATCGGCATAATTGGAAACAATAAATCCCTGCATCAGGATACTTTTTGTAACGAGTAATGGTTGCACTCTTGGACCCATGGGAATTTCTGTAGAATTATATAATGATATTGCACCACACACTACTACCCGCCCAAATCTGTTCATTTTTGCCAGCACATCATCGGATATTTCACCTCCTACATTATCGTAATAAATATCAATTCCATCCGGACAAGCAGCGGCGATCTCTTTTTTCAAATCGGCGGTTTTATAATTAATGGCTCCATCAAAGCCAAATTTGTCTTTTAAAAGCGAGACCTTTTCATCAGTTCCTGCTATGCCAACTACCTTGCAGCCAAAGATTTTTCCTATTTGACCCACTACGCTGCCGACTGCTCCGGCGGCACCTGAAACAAACAATGTTTCCCCGGATTTTGGTTTGCCGATTTCCGTCAGGCCGAGATAAGCTGTTAATCCCGGCATTCCCAATATTCCAAGATTAGCACTTAAAGGTGCTGCTTTTGGATCTACTGTTATCAGCCCATGCCCATTGGACGTTTGGTATTCCTTCCAATCCAAAATCCCTGAAACAAAACTTCCTTTTGGAAACTGTTTATTTTCAGATTCCATGACCTCCGCGATAATGCCGGATTGAACAGGTTCATTTAATTGAAAAGGAGGAACGTAGGATTTTGAGTCGTTCATTCTTCCTCTCAAATATGGATCTACGGAAACATACACTGTTTTTAACAAAACTTCCCCAGCGCCGGCCAGGGGCATTTCTTCGGTTTCCAATTTAAAATCTTCCGGAGTTGGTTTTCCTGCCGGTCTTTTATGGAGCTTAATGACTTTATTTTTCATGGTAAATGTTTCCACAAATTTATTCAATAATAATTGAATGCATTTTGAGAAATAATTACAGTTTAGTAAACGTATTTTTAAACCGGGAAACAAATTATATCGTAGATTATTATTCTGCTTTAACGGTGCTCTTTTCCATAAGGAAAGTATATTTGTGCTTGATACATGAGAAAGTTGATCTAAAAGATCCTGATCTTGTTCTGTAGTTTTTCTTTAATTAAAATGGACATTGTTTATCTTTGGCAGCACCATTGAAAAAATCTAACTAGCCTTACATGGAAATGTTTGAAGACTCCCCCGAAGACTTTTCTTCTTATTTTGAACATACGCCTGACCTTGTTTGTATCGCAGATAGGAAAGGTTTTTTTAAAAGTGTAAATATTGCCGTTGTAAATAAGCTGGGTTACACAAAAGAGGAACTATTTAGCCGTCCTATATTTTCCTTTATTTTTCCTGAAGACATTCCAATAACGGAAAGAACAAGGTTGGAGATGTATGAAGGAAAACCATTGGTTAATTTTGAAAACAGGTATATCACAAAAGCTGGAGAAATCGTCTGGCTTCACTGGACATCTTTTTACCTTCCGCATAAACAGTCTGTTTTTGCGATAGCGAAAGATATTACTTATCAAAAGAAAATTGAGAAAGAAGTAGAAGAAAAATATCAGCGATTTAAGAAATTGGCTTTACATTTTAAAGGGAATATCGAAAAGGACCGGCAGCAGTTTGCGGTGGAATTGCATGAGGAATTAGCCCAGTTGGCGGCAGTGATCAAATTAAATCTACATTCAGTTACAAATTCACATCCGGAGCTTTCGCCATCGGCAAAAGAAAAAATCGAACATGCTACTTATTTATCGGAGTTGATGATAAAAACAATTCGCAAAATTTCCTTTGAGATCAGCCCTTATATGTTAGATTACGATTGTTTGAGGGGTGCTCTGACGATTCTTTGCAATGACTTTTCCGTATTACATGAAATCCCTTGTTTGTTAGATGCCGATTTTAATGAGGATAATATCAGCAAAGAAATTAAAATCGATTTTTTTAGAGTGTGCCAGGAAGCTTTGAAAAATGTATTAAATCATTCAGAGGCGAAATCCGTCACAATTACCATTGAGGAAAGTGAGCATAAGGTTTCATTGACTATTTTTGATAATGGAAAAGGATTCGATCCGAAAAAGCAACGACAAAAGTCCGGCTTATCTAATATCCGTGATCGTGTGGCATCCATTAACGGACAGTTCAATATTTCCAGTAAACCGGGAGAAGGAACGGTGATAGATGTGGTGGTGGATAAGAAGATTTGAGCTATGAGCTTTGAGCAATGAGCTGTGAGCCCATGAGCCTTCAAACTCTGAACTCCGAACTCCGAACTCTGAACTCTGAACTCTGAACTCTGAACTCTGAACTCTGAACTCTGAACTCCGAACTCCGAACTCCGAACTCCGAACTCTGAACTATAAACTTATTTAGTATCATACGCCCACTTCACCAAAGTAGCTCCCCAGGTGAATCCGCCGCCAAAAGCCGCAAGGACAATCAGGTCACCTTTCTTTAATTGCTTTTCCCATTCCCAGAGACAAAGTGGAATTGTAGCTGAAGTAGTATTTCCGTATTTCTGAATATTGATCATGACTTTATCCATGCTCAATCCCATCCTGTTGGCCGTAGCATTTATAATCCTCTTATTGGCCTGATGTGGAACCAGCCAGGCTATATCATCACCTGTTAAATGATTCCGTTGCAATAATTCATAGGTAACGTCCGCCATTCCTGTCACGGCAAACTTAAACACAGACGGTCCTTCCTGGAAAATATAATGTTGTTTTGCCAGCACCGTTTCAATAGAAGCTGGTTTGGCAGAACCTCCTGCATCCATTTTTAAATAATCCTTTCCTATACCATCTGACTTCAATAAACTGTCCTGAATACCATATCCTTCTTCATTTGGTTCCAGCAAAACAGCTCCGGCTCCATCACCAAAAAGTACGCATGTAGTGCGGTCGCTATAATCCACAATGCCACTCATTTTATCTGTTCCTACCACAACCACTTTTTTATACCGGCCACTTTCAATAAAGGATGCAGCAGTTGTTACACCAAACAGAAAACCGGAACATGCAGCAGAAAGGTCGAAACCAAATGCATTTGACGCTCCTATTTCATAGCCTATAATATTGGCCGTAGCCGGGAAAGTCATATCAGGCGTTACTGTACAGCAAATAATGCAATCAATTTCTGTCGGATCAATTCCGCGCTTTTGGCAAAGTTCCAGAACGGCCGGGATCGCCATTTTTGAAACACCCATATTTTCCCCCTTTAAAATTCTTCTTTCTTCCACTCCCGTACGGGTTTTTATCCACTCATCGGACGTTTCTACCATGGTTTCGAGGATGGCATTGGTCAATCTATATTCGGGTACAAAGGCGCCAACGGCGGTTATAGCTGCGGAAATTTTCTTGCTCATTCAGTTTAAAATATGATTTTTAAAGCGATAAAAATACAACATCCTGATTAACTTGAACCGAAAGAAAAAAAATGAACGGGAGAATAAAGTAAATGAATTTGGTCTGGAATTGTTGCACCTCCGAATCCCGGAAATTACAGGTTGAATTTAAATTCTATTCTACTTCTTTCCCGGGAAATAAAAAGCAATAATATGAACTGTTTTTATCTACGCTTAATTTATACGCCCGATTAAACCTTATTTCTTATTTTTGGCCTCTTTAAAACCCACAAATGATCGCGTATTTATCCGGAAAATATTCATATAAAAACCCGGCCATGGTTTACATGGACGTAAATGGCGTGGGTTATGAGGTCAACATTAGCCTCAACACATACGCAAGGATTCAGAATTTAAATGAAGGAAAACTCTATACACATTTACAGGTAAAAGAAGATTCTCATACATTATATGGATTTTTTGACGCGATAGAAAAAGAAATGTTCGTCTTACTTATTAGTGTTTCCGGTGTAGGTGCCGCAACAGCAAGAATGATGCTTTCAGGATTAAAACCAGAAGAAGTAACGAATGCAATCGCCTCAAACGATACCAATTTACTGCAAAGTGTGAAAGGAATCGGCAAAAAAACAGCTGAGAGACTCGTTCTGGAATTAAGGGATAAAGTTTCTAAATTGACCACATTTGTGCCTGGTGTTCAATTTGTTGGCAATACTTTAGAACAGGATGCGTTAAATGCATTGATGGCTTTAGGAATTTCCAGGCCGTTAGGGGAGCAATCCATTAAAAAGATTTTGATTGCAGACCCTACAATTGACCAGCTTGAAACATTAATTAAAAAAGCATTGAAAGCAATTTGATAGAATTCTACTTTAATTAATTTATTGGATGCCCCTAACAAAAAAATTTAGACCAAATTATTTTGGGTTGCTAAAGATTTGCTTTTTTTCGATGCTTTTTTTCATCGGAGGGATGACGGTTTTTGCCCAGGATACAACGAAAACGCCTATAGTTTCTACCACCGTGAATGACACACTTCCTTACCCGATCTATGATCGCCGCGGAGATTTCATTTCTTCCCGCCCATCTATTTTTGATTTTAAGACGCCTTCTAACATTTCCGATTCCGTTGTGTATGATCCGGTTTCCAAATCCTATACTGTCTATGAAAAAATGGGCAAAAGCAATTTCAGGATACCCACTATCTATTCAGCAGAAGAGTACAGGAAAATGCAGGCACAAAAATCAGAAGTTGAATATTTTCAAAAACGTGCAAATACACTAAGCATCCTGAACCGCGGTCGAGTGAAACCAAAGCTCAGCTTGTATGACAATTTATTCAACCGACTTTTTGGTAATGGGAAAGTAGATATTCAGCCACAAGGAAATGTAGATATTACGGCAGGCTACCAGGGACAAAACATTAAGAACCCTACCTTACCGGAAAGAGCCCGGAAAAACGGTGGATTTGATTTTGATATGGCGGCCCAATTAAATGTAAATGCCTCTATTGGGGATAAGTTGAAATTCCCCATAAGCTATAATACACTGGCTAATTTTGATTTCTCGAATCAATTGAAACTTGATTTTTCCGGAACGGAAGATGAAATTTTAAAACGCTTTGAAGCAGGAAATGTTTCCTTCCCAAGCCGCAGCACACTCATACCGGGTGCGCAATCTTTATTTGGTATAAAAACGCAACTGCAATTTGGAAAATTATATGTAACAGGTGTTTTGGCAAGCCAGAAATCACAAAGACAATCCGTCGATCTCCAGGGAGGGTCCGCTGCTCAGCAGTTTGAATTTAAAGCAGATGATTATGAAGAAAACCGTCACTTTTTATTAGGCGGATATTTCCGGGATAATTATAATAAAGTCATGAGTAACCTTCCGGCTGTAACGACGCCGGTTCAGATCTTAAAAATGGAAGTATGGGTTACAAATCGAAGGGGATCAACGACAGATACGAGAGAAATTGTGGCATTGATGGACCTTGGAGAAGCAAATCCTTTTAATACAAATTTTATCGTGACAGGCACGCTGCCGGATAATAATACAAACAATGAATACAGTACCATTATCGGTTCACCAAGTAGCCGGAATGCGACTTTGATCACAAGCAGGTTAACCGGATTAGGCTTAAGTCCGGTACAGGATTTTGAAAAAACGTTCGCGCGCAAATTAGATTCCACGCAATATATTTATAATCCTAAAGCAGGATTTCTTTCCTTGAGCCAGCCATTGCAGGCAGATGAAGTATTAGGTGTGGCTTATCAATATTCTTATAACGGGCGGATATTACAGGTAGGTGAATTCTCCCAGGACGTACCACCGGATTCCACAACCAGTAATCAGAAATTATTATTCCTGAAACTTCTGAAGGCTACGTCACAAAGGCCTTCTCTTCCTATCTGGAGTCTGATGATGAAAAACGTGTACAGCGTAGGTTATGGTTCCCTCGACAGGCAGGATTTTAATCTGAACGTATTATATGAACAGCCGGGATTAGGTGCTAAAAGGTATCTTCCCTTTGGAGATTTGAACCAGGGAACGCCAATTTTAACGCTGGTAAACCTGGACAGGTTAAACAATCAAAATGATCCACAACCTGATGGAATCTTTGACTTTGTGGAAGGTTATACCGTGTTGTCACAATATAGCCGCGTGATCTTTCCATTGTTGCAACCCTTTGGACGGGATATTGCTCCGAAAGTATTTAGTAATCCTGCCCAGGGAGCGGATAGCTTATTTTATCCTTTATACGATTCTATTAAGGCGACAGCTCAGCAACAATTTCCAAACCTCGACCGGTTTATCATAAAAGGAACAGCCAAAACAACCTCAACATCTGATATCAGTATTGGCTATAATATTCCTCCTGGCTCCGTTTCCGTTTCTGCCGGCGGACAACAACTTCATGAAAATATCGATTATACCGTTAACTACGATTTAGGAACGATTAAAATAATTAACCAGTCAATTATTAATGCAGGTTTACCTGTTCAGGTGAATTTTGAAAATAATGCAACCTTCGGCATGCAGGAGAAGAGTTATATGGCGCTCCGGTTGGATTATTTGGCAAAGAATACCGCGAGGGAGCAATTGTCTCTTGGAGCTACGATGGTGCGTTTAAGTGAGCGTCCATTTTTTACTAAGGTTGATTATGGCGAAGATCCAATCAGAAACGCCATGTATGGTTTTGATGTGAACTATAAAAAGGATATGCCGAGGCTGACCAAGTTTTTAAATAAACTTCCGTTTTACAGTTCAACTGCGCCTTCTTCCATTAACGCATATGGTGAAGCGGCTTTCCTGAAGCCAGGGCATGCTCCGCAAATTGGCAGGGGAAGTGACGGGGTTATTTATATTGACAATTTTGAAGGAAGTAAAAGTGATATTGACCTTCGTTTTCCACCAATTAGTTGGGTACTGGCTTCGACTCCTTTTGGTGCAACAGATGAGAATGATGTTGTATTATTTCCCGAAGCCGCTCTTTCCAATTCACTGGATTATGGAAAGAACCGGTCGAGTTTATCGTGGTACCAGATCGAACCCACTTTGCAGGATCCAAAGAATTTAAATAATCCATTGAGAGGAAACAAAAAGGTACTTTCTGATCCAAGAATGAGATTAATTTCACAAACTGAAATCTTCCCGCAACGCACCACGGATTTTGGCCAGAACCAATTAATTACGTTTGACCTTTCTTTTTATCCAAGAGACAGGGGGCCATATAATTATGAATCCGGCGCTGCAAATGTAAATTCCAATGGAAAATTCTTAAATCCTAAAACAAAATGGGGCGGCTTGATGCGGAATATTGATCAGACAGATTTCGAAACAGCAAACATCGAATATATCGAAGCCTGGGTACAGGATCCTTTTGTTTTGAATCCAAACAGCACTGGTGGTAAATTTTATATTAACCTCGGAAATATTTCAGAAGATGTTTTGAAAGATTCGAGGAGATTTTATGAAAATGGCTTACCGACACCAAATCTTCCTGCACAGGTGGATACCTCCATCTGGGGTGTGGTACCGCGTAACCCTATCCAGGTTACAAATGCGTTTAGCAATGATCCGCGCGACCGTCCATATCAGGATGTAGGGTTTGATGGCTTAACAGATAGTGCAGAGATCGCTTTCCGCCGGGTAGATTATCTGAATGTACTCGCCACAAATTTTGGCACAGGTTCGGCCGTTTACCAGGAAGCACTTGCCGACCCTTCTTCCGATAATTATCAATATTATCGCGGTGACAAATTAGATACTAGAGCAGCGGATATCCTTGAACGTTATAAACGATTTAATAATCCACAAGGAAACAGCCCGATCGCAGATAATAACTCCCAGTTTTCTTCTGCAGCTACATTATATCCTGACCAGGAAGATGTGAACCGGGATAATACCCTGAATGAAACAGAAGAGTATTTTCAATATATGGTTAATTTAAAGCCGTCTACTTCTCCTGAAATGAGCATAGGCCAGAACCATATTGTCGATAAAAAAGTAGTCACCGTGAAACTTGTAGATGGTACAGAAAGAAATGAAACATGGTATCAATTAAGAATTCCGATTGATGGCTATAATAAGAAAGTCGGAAATATTCCTGATTTTAAATCGATCCGTTTTATCCGGATGTTCCTGACAGGATTTGAAGATAGTGTGACTGTCCGTTTTGGTAAACTTGATTTGGTTAGAAATACCTGGCGGAAGTTCCAGTTTAAACTGGATTCAACCGGCAATTATGCGAATTCTCCCATTAATGATTTTAATGTAAGCGCGGTAAATATTGAGGAAAATGATCGTCGTGCGCCACTTCCTTATCGCACGCCACGTGATATTGAGCGGGTGCAAATCTTAAGTAACAATGGCGTAAACCTCTTGCAAAACGAGCAGTCTCTTACGCTGAAATTTGAGAACCTGGCTAAGACGGATGCAAAAGCTGTGTTCCAGACATTCGCTAACCGGGATCTGCGCCAGTTCAAGAAATTGCAAATGTATATCCATGCTGAAAAGCAGGTGGAAACATCTCTACAGGCTGATGCACTTACAGCGGTTGTACGGATTGGAAGTGATTTCGTGAGCAATTATTATGAAGTACGGATTCCTTTAAATCTTACGCCCCTTGATCTTGGCCTCGATCCAAATAGTGACAGGTATAATGATACTCTCTGGATAAAAGCTAACAATCTCGATTTAGATCTTGTGGCCCTGACCAAAATGAAAACGCAGCGGAACCTTTCCAATCAACCTTTCAATAAAATTTATTCACAACTTCAGGATAACGGACACACCTATAGTATTATGGGAAATCCGAACCTTGGAGAGATCAAAGGAGTATTGATGGGAGCGGAAAATACGAATGCAGTTTCTGCGAGCGGCGAACTTTGGTTCAATGAACTCCGCCTTTCTTCCATGGATGAAAAGGGTGGCTGGGCTTCTCTCGCAAGAGTTGATGCTACTTTGGCTGACCTGGGAACAATTTCCGTTTCCGCCAATACACATAGTAATGGTTTTGGAACTCTGGAGCAAAGAGTGAATGACCGCTTTAAAGATAATTTTGTCCAATTTGATGCTTCGGCAAACCTCGAATTAGGCAGGCTTTTACCGAAGGAAGCTGGAATTTCCATCCCGTTTTATGGAAGTATTTCTCAAATGATCAGCACGCCGGAATATGATCCGTTCGATATGGATCTAAGACTTCGGCAAAAGCTGGATAATGCGCCGGCAAGTCAGCGTGATTCTATCCGTAAAAATGCTGTTGATTTCGCTTCTATCAAAACAATCAGTTTTACCAATGTACATAAAGAACGTCGGGGAGATAAAAAGCCACAGATCTGGGATATCGAAAATGTCGATATCAGTTATACCTATTCGAAGGCCGAAGCAAGAAACCCGTTAATAGAATATAATAATGTAACCAAACAACGTGGTGGCCTGGGATATAATTTTGCGCCGCAACCAAAATTCTTCGAACCATTTAAGAAGATGTTTAAGAAGACGAAGACACATTGGTTTGATTTGGTGAAGGATTTTAATATAAATCCCGTTCCGTCTCAGCTTACTTTTAAAGCGGATATTTATCGCCAGTTTGGTGTGATTAAGCCGCGCAGCATCGGTGGAGATAAATATGTGACGCCGGAAACCTACGATAAATATTTCACCTT
>JBBSSE010000001.1:0-32191 GCA_038242375.1 Chitinophagales bacterium | reverse complement strand
TCTTTCGCCGGCATAGTACCGTATCGAAAGCTGAAATATGTTTTGCAATTGAGGTACATATTATTTTTTAATCGTTTCCATTTGAATGACAATACAAAGCTAACACTTTTAGCATTTACTGTGCTAATTATTTTAGCAAGAAAAGAACAAGGCCTGGCAAAACATCTTTAATCAATCCGATTTTTAAGTCGTTAAAAATAAAAAGTATAAAAGATTCATGGAGCTTTTTTGCCCAATTCAAATCTTTGATCTAATTTTAAATATGCCCCAAGCCAAAATATTGATCGTAGATGATTCTAAAGACATTCTGGAAGGAATGAAAATGTTTCTTGAAATAAAGGATTTTGAAGTGAAAACAGTTTCAAATGCCAAAACCATCAAGGAAGATATTGCTTCATTTAATCCCGACTTACTGATACTCGATATATACTTATCCGGCTTTGACGGCAGAGAGTTGTGCAAGACGCTCAAGACAAATAAGGACACAAAACATTTAAAGATCATTTTATTTTCTGCAGCCAGTAACGCACTGCAAGATTATGACTATTATGGAGCCGATGCATGCCTGGAAAAACCATTTGGTCTGAATGATATTTCCACTAAAATAGAATCGGTATTGAGAATCAAGAAGGATTCACTGGCAAAAGCGAATCCTTCTTAATTTGAATCATGATCTTTTACCAGGTTATATTCTACGGGATAAAAGAAAATAATCCACAGATATACCGATATAAACAGAAGTTCTCCGAAAAACTTTATGGGCAAGTCCGGGAAGTGTAAAAAATAATACACCTTCGGGATAAATAATAAAACATCATACACTGCTATGAATAAAATCGGGTTAGTATTAAGCGGCGGCGGCATAAGAGGAATTGCTCATTTGGGTTTATTAAAAGCAATGGATGAAATTGGCGTAAAACCGTCAGCCATTTCCGGTGTAAGCGCTGGTGCAATTGTAGGTGCCCTGTATGCTTCAGGCATTTCTCCGGATGAGATACTGGAAATCGGAAAGCGTCAAATTAATTTTGGATTCTCAAACCTCCTATGGCGAAGAGGAGGTCTATTTTCAAGGGAATTCATTCATAAAATACTGGTGGAATACCTGCCGCACAACAGTTTTGAAAGTTTAAATATTCCCCTAATTGTAAATGCCACAGATTTCACCAAAGTAGAAAGTGTTTATTTTTCTGAAGGTGAACTGATCCCATGTATTGAAGCTTCTGCTTCTGTACCCATTCTGTTCAGCCCGGCCAATATAAAAGAAAGAATGTTGGTAGATGGCGGCTTGCTGAATAATTTTCCGGTGGAACCATTGATCGGTATTTGTGATAAATTAATCGGTTCACATGTGAACAAACTAAAAGAATACGACAATCCAAATACCCGGTTTTCACGCTTTAACACCATTGAAAGATGTTATCATATTTCTATTTCAACGTCTGTTTATTCCAAAGCACATTATTGCGATTTATTCATAGAACCTGACCTGAATAGTTACGGAATGCTTGATACTAAAAAAGCCGATATCATATTTAAAAAAGGATACGAAGCTACAATGGAGGTGCAGGATAGGATTTTGAAATTGGTAGAATAATTCGGAGTTCGAAGTTCAGAGTTCGAAGTTCAGAGTTCGAAGTTCAGAGTTCGAAGTTCAGAGTTCAGAGTTAGGAGTTCAGAGTTCAGAGTTCAGAGTTCATCAGATGAATTTAGCTGTCGGCATCGAAGGTCAGACAGCGGATAGAACCTAAGACTATATTATTTTAGAAAAAAGAATGCATTGAAGGATAGCTGGTCTGACCTTCGGTGCCGACCTGGAAATAGGTTTCAGGTGTCAGGTATCAGGTATCAGGCTGTAGGTTGTAGGTAAAAGCAGTATTCTTATTCGTGTAATTCGTGCCTAAAATTCGTGTTTCCATCTTTCTCCCTGTTCGTGTCTAAAATTCGTGTTTCCATCTTTCTTCCTATTCGTGTTTCCTTCTAAAAATTTAGCTCCACCGGGTTGAAAGAATTCAATTTATCCAGGTGCAGCAGCGTTCTTGAATTATCATCAGATTTATGATATACAGGATTAAATTTTGCACCAATAATTAATTCATCCATCGTATACGAAGTGCGCGCGACAACCGTATTCGAAAACATATCATCAAAGGCTTTTACATACACCAATATCTCCCCTTTCGCATTCTTAAAATCATTTTCTGTAAAATTAAAAAAGGGACTTGCTTCATTTATCGGGTGCACGATCGTCCAGCTAAGAGTTAAAGCATTTACTGAATTATATTCGAGGGGAAGCTGATAAAATTTGTTCACCATTTCTCCATCTTCTTCCATGATCAATCCTAAACTAACCTTGGCTTCCGCATCTGTGAGTGTCGTATTTTTAAAAGGAGCTAATCGTAACATAATCGCCTTTCCATTATGAAAAGGAGCCAGTATTGCATTTTCGCTAAAACGAATGTAGGCTTTGGGTTTTGAAAATCTTCCATAAAGTAAACCTGTTATGACTGCCAGGGTTAATAATCCGAGAAAAGCTTCCAGCGCACAAACGGCATTGACCAATAAATTTCCTGCATCTAGTCTTCCATATCCACCAATCGTAAATGACTGGCTGCTGAAAAAGAAGGCTTCAGCATATTGTTCAAAACGTGAACTGGTAGACGTTCCACCAAATTCACGGGGCCCAACATAAAAATAAAACGTGGCAAATCCGAGGTTTACAACCAGGTAAAACAGAACGATGGATAATAGAAATTTCCATTGCGGCATGTCCAATAAAACATGATACCAACTTATTCTTTCAAAGTACCCGACGCCTTTTTTTTCAACATTTGGTCTTCCGCTTTTATTGACAAAACGGCCTCCATAATCTGAGGAATTCGCACCAAAACCCGTATTAATCTCCGACCGGGCTTTGGGGTTAATTTTAAATGATTTCACTCCGGATTTTTTTCAAAATAAAAATAAGGAAGGGCTTCATCCTTTCGAACAAATCCTTTCTCTGAGTCAAACGCTAAAGGGTTTTGCTACACACAAGGCCTGGCTGAAAACGCCTTTAGGTTTGCTTCACTTCCTTACGCCGCCATTTCACGGCACATCTCAGCACATTTCAAACACATTTTGGAACATTCCTGGCAATGTTCTGTGTCGTGTTGTCCGCATTCCGTTGCACATGCATCGCACATTTCAGCACAAATAAGACAAAGCTCTATTGCTTTCTCACTTCCAAGACTCATGAGTTGGGCTGATGCATAACAAAGGGCCGCACATTCCATATCCAACTGGATACATTTTGCCATCATTTTTATGTTTTCTTCCTTCAGACAAGAAGAGGCACAGTGGTTACAAACTGCGGCGCATTCTAAACAGGCAGTAATACATTCTTTGTAGGTGTGATAATCGTTCATAATGATTGTTTATTTTAATAAATATTTTAAATCCAAAATTCAACACTTTCTTCAAGAAAAATACTTCTATCTAAAATGATACCATCAATTTTCCTGCTTAGTAAATTGAAAATTATACAGTTCCCTTGTCTCTTTGATAAAAGACATGAGGAAATTTACGGGACTTCATAAAATGAATACGCTACTTAATAAAAAAGAAAACCAAAACCTTAATCTACCACGCTATAGATGGTTACAGGTTTTGCTTTATGTTTTAAAGCGACCTCTCCAATCTTTTCACAATGAAATGAATCTTTCACCTTTTGATAAGCATCATCGGCAACAATGATTTGTCCTTCTTTTGCAATGCTTTGCAGGCGCTGTGCGGTATTGACCGTATCGCCAATAACCGTGTAATCCAACCGACGCAGATTCACGGATCCGATATTACCCGAAACCATATCACCACAATTAATCCCCATGGAAATTTTTGGATTAAAAGTAATTTCATCAGATTGATTGGGAAGATTTTCGATCTTTTTACGAAGCGCAAGACATGCTTCAATTGCTCTGTCAAGGTGAAATTCACCCCTGAATATCGCCATGACAGCATCGCCCATAAATTTATCAATGTAGCCATCCTGGGCGATGATCTCTTTTACCATCACATCAAAATAGCGGTTCAATAATTTCACCACCACATCAGCAGGCTCTTTTTCTGTGATAGCCGTAAAGTTGCATATATCTACAAAAACCACGGTGCCATTGATGTTCTCACTCAACATGAGGGATGATTCAAATTCCCGGCTGCTCATAAAATTCAGGACATTTTTATCCACGTACATTTTCAAAATATTGTTTTCGCGGATCGCTTCAATTGTTTGGTGAAGCTGTGTTACATAGCTGATTGTTTTCTGAATGGTCACTTCCAAATCCTGGAAATTTACCGGTTTACATAAAAAATCATACGCACCCCGGTTCATGGCCGCCCGGATGTTTTCCATATCTCCATAAGCTGAAATAATAATGGATTTTGTCAAAGGATTGCTTTCACTCAATTTAGCGATGAGCGTTAACCCATCCATGCCGGGCATATTAATATCCGTAAGAACAATGTCTATTCCCTCGTCCTCTTTCATTTTTGCAATCGCCTCATTCCCGTCGGAAGCAAACGTAAATTGGTATTGTTGTTCCCGTATTTGCCGGCGAAACTTTTGTTTTATGAGCTGTTCCAAATCCTTTTCATCATCTACGACCAATATCTTTGTCATAATTCATTCGTTTTTTAATTTCAACTTTAATTCTTTAAAATCAAGCGGCTTTGTAAGAAAATCATCCGCACCCAAATTCATAGCTTGTTGATAATTATATTCATCGCTGTAAGCGGTTATCATCATCACTTTAGGAGGAGGAAGCAGGTATTTTTGCTTCACTGTTTTCAGTAGCTCCAGGCCACTCATTCCCGGCATGTTAATGTCCGAAAGTATCAGAATAAATTCATGGTTATCATGGTTTAATATCTCGAGGGCCTGCCCACCGGATTGGGCAAATACAAAATTCATTTCACCGCTTTTAATTTCTTTTCTAAAATGCTGTTCAAATAATGCCTGCATATCTGCTTCATCATCCACGACTAATATTTTCATACCTGTATTATTTAATATTTTTTAACGGTTATCTCCGAAAAAAAACAGGTTTAAAGGATTATTTAACCCGGCATTCAGATCAACTCTCCACCGGTAAATAAATTTTAAACTCCGTAAATTCTCCGGCCTTTGTTTCAACTTTTAAAAGACCTTTGTGCACTTTTATGATGTCATAACTGATCGACAATCCCAACCCCGTCCCCTCTCCTGTTGGTTTGGTGGTAAAGAAAGGTTGATATATTTTATCCAAAATTTCCTGCGGAATTCCATCGCCATTATCCCGGATCGAGATCACCACATCGGCACCTCTTTCTTCTGTAGGAGGATTCCGGAAAGTCTTCACCCAAATAGTCGGTTCATAATTAAACGAAGATTCAGAGTCAACCTCCTTACCGGCAACGTTTTTGGTAAGATGGAGGTTTTTCTTTTTTTCTGTAATTGCATAAAATGCATTAGTGATGAGGTTAAGAACCACTCTTCCGATTTCCTGTGGCATCACTTTTATTTTTCCGATATTCTCATCAAAATCCGTTTTTATAGTAGCATTAAAACTTTTATTCTTTGCGCGCAAACCATGATAGGCTAATCTTAAAAATTCATCTACGAGGGCATTAATATCTGTAAGTTCCTTTACCCCGGAACTGCTGCGGCTGTGCTGAAGCATTCCCTTTACAATAGCATCCGCACGTTTTCCATGGTGATTAATTTTCTCTTCATTCATGATTACATCATTGGCAATCTGGATGGCCTCCTGCCCATCTCCTTTCGCAAGCGCGTCTTTCATTTCTGTCAGCAATTCCTTATTTACATCTGAAAAATTATTAACGAAGTTTAGCGGATTTTGAATTTCATGAGCGATGCCCGCCGTTAATTCCCCGAGAGAGGCCATTTTTTCTGATTGTATGAGCTGAGATTGTGTTGATTTCAACTCTTCGAGGGTTTGAATTAATTCTTCTTTTTGCCTCGTTAATTCCGCCGTTCTTTCTTGTACCTGCACCTCTAACTGATCTTTCAGAGAAGCCATCATTTTTTTCTGTCCCTCTTCTTCTTTTGTTTTTAATTTTTCCCTGTCGATAGCCTTTCTCTGCCGGTATGTGATGCCCCACATGGCAAATAGCCAAATAATAGAAAATGCCTGGGTGGTTTCCAACACATCATTCCAGGAAGCATATCCATTTTTAGAGATCAATTTAAAGAGATCCATGAATATTGACAGGAAGAGAAAAGGAACAATCGCGACCAAAAGAGGCCTGGCGGAAAGAAGTTCTTTTTTTGCGAATAAAATATACGCGATATATAGTAAAATCAAATGGGCGATCCAAACACCTATTCCCTCTATGCCATTAAAACTGACTTTAATGATTACAAGGGCAATACATACGTATGTAATGAGGGGCAAAGCCTTGTACCAGTCAGGTTGCATAGCGGGCTTCTGCACAGATTTGCGCAGATACCTAATGAGAAAAATTGCAAGAATTAATTCAAAAATCATTTTGAAACAATTGAGCGCGGGTTATATACTAAAATTACTAATAAAATATATAACTCTCATCGTTTTTAGTTCGCAGGCTGGTTTTACTTCCGTGATTTAAATGATGACCGATATCTGCTGGAAGAACTGCGAATAATTCCTGCCGGAATAATCCTTAAATTTATTGTCTTAAATAATTACGACCATGGAACAAATCAAAAAAGAAAATGTACAGCAGGAAGTATTTGACCTATACGACGATTACGCCCACAACAGGGTTAGCAGGCGCGACTTTGTGCAAAAACTATCCGTGTATGCTGTGGGTGGTTTGACAGTGGCCTCTCTCATGAGTTTTTTGATGCCTGACTATCAGAGCACAACTATGATCAAAGCGAATGATCCCCGGATAAAATCTGAATTCATCTATTATGAATCCCCCAAAGGCGGTGGAAAAATTAAGGCATTATTATCCATGCCGGCGGAAGCCAAAAAACCTTTAGGCGGCATCGTTATCGTACATGAAAACCGGGGATTAAATCCGTATATTGAAGACGTGGCGCGCCGGGCTGCCCTCGCAGGATTTATTACGATTGCTCCGGATGCGCTCTCCCCTCTTGGTGGTTATCCGGGCACGGATGATGCAGGCCGGGAGATGCAAAGTAAACTGGATAAAAATGATATGCTGGAGGATTTTATCGCTGCTTTTCATTATCTCAAAAGCAACAAGGATTGTAATGGGAAAGTGGGGGTTGTTGGATTTTGTTTTGGAGGATGGATCGCTAATATGATGGCTGTGCGCCTTCCCGATCTTTCTGCGGCTGTGCCTTTTTATGGAAGTAATCCGCCCCTGGAAGATGTACCACTGATTCATGCTCCGTTGCTTCTTCAATACGCTGAACTGGACAAACGCATTACGGATGCCTGGCCGGAATATGAAAAAGCTTTAAAAGAAAACAAGAAGAAATTTACCGCATACATTTATCCAAATGTGAATCATGGTTTTCACAATAATACCACTCCAAGATATGATAAAGAGGCGGCAGAGCTTGCCTGGAAGCGAACGATCGATTTTTTCAATGAAAATTTAAAATAGTATTTTCTGGTAAAATAATTTCTCCTCACATTCTTTTTTAGAAAAATTACCCGAACAAGTTCAAATGAAAATAATTTATTTTCATCCTCCTGATAAGGATCATTTAAACAAATGATCTACAGGAATTTGAATTGTATAAAAATGGTTAATTTCAAACCTTAAAAAATTGTACCCGATGATTAAAAAAATTATAGTAGCAGTTGACTTTTCTGATTCCTCCTTTAATGCAGCAAATTACGCCGCTTCTATGTCAAATATCTTCAATGCTGAATTGGTGCTTGTGCATGCTTTTATGAACCCAATGGCGATAGATCAAATGAACGCGGAGCTTTCAGGGCAAACAAATAAAGAACTGGCGGATGTGCTCGAAGATTTCATGAAGCAAAATGTTGAAATTTTGCAGAAAAAATTCACCGTTAAAATTGACAGCATCGTGAAGGAAGGACCGGCATCCTTTATTTTGGAGCAATGCGTGCGGGAAAGGAATGCAGACCTTGTGGTGATGGGAATGAAAGGTAAAGGAAAAAGCAATTCACTTTTCGGAAGTACAACGCTTACGCATATTCGTAAATCGAAAGTGCCGGTTCTGGTCATTCCGGAAAAAGCAGACTTTAAAAGTATTCAGACAATCACCCTTGCATCAGATTTTGGCCAGGAAACTGACCTGGCGAATTACGAAATTCTAAAAAACATCGCGGAAAGAAATAATGCTTTTATACAGATTCTCAATGTGCGTAAAAAGGAATCAAAACTTTCCGTAACACAAACAGCAGGAAAACTCAAAACCAGTATGGCTTTCAATGAAACAGGTCATAAATTCTTCACCATAGAAGATAATGAGGTGGATGATGGCATTGAAGATTTCCTGGAAGATAATCCATCGGATATGCTCGTGATGCTTTCCCGCCGGCATAATTTTTTCAAGCGCATTTTCGGGACGATTCACACAAGGAAAATGATCCATGAAACAGAAATTCCTTTACTTGTACTGCAGGATAAATAATATTATAAAAACACAAATAAACATAGATCATGAAATTAGAAATCAATAAACATACACCTGTATCAGAGATACAAAAGAAATTCTCCGAGCATTACCCGGCTTTAAAACTTGAGTTTTACAAACAAAAAGCTGTGGATGGAATGAATACGAAAGGGGTGCTGGATGAAGAAAGCCATTTTAAAAAAGAAGCAGAAATCTCCATTAGTAAAGAACGTACAGTTGCTGAATTTGAAAAAGATTTTTGGGATAAGACAGGTGTGGCTGCCCAGGTTTTTCGCCAGTCCGGGAGTATCTGGTTACAAACGACGAGGACAGATGATTGGACCCTGGACCAACAAAATACACAGGGAGTACAATAGCGAAAGAAATCGTAAAAAATTTGTAAAATCCGGGACACTGTTCCGGGTTTTTTTTGTACTGCTTTTTGGGGATTGATGAGTACTAAACTGTTCGCTCGAATCTTCAACAGCGTTGACCACAATACTACACTGCTAATAAAATTGCCACATAATGACAGACCGCCGCCGCCAGCACAAAGAAGTGCCACACCGCATGATTATACGGATACTTTTCCCACAGATAAAAAATAACGCCAAACAGATATAAAGCGCCACCAATCAGGATCATGGTCATCACATCACCCGGAATTTCTACAAAGAAAGTACGGCCGCCGAAAATCATAATACAGCCCATCAATATATAAATAATGGTTGACAGGACATTCCACCTGCCGGTAAAAAATATTTTAAAAACGATGCCCAGGGCAGTCAGGCTCCAAAGAATAACAAGCAAGGTTATCCCAAAAGTATTATTCAAATAAATCAATAAAAAAGGAGTGTATGTACCGGCGATCAGGAAATAGATACTGATATGATCCAGGATTTCTAAAACACGTTTTACCTGCACGTGTTGAAACCCGTGATAAAGAGTTGAAAACGTAAATAATTGCAAAAAACAAAAACCATAAATAGCGGCTCCGATCACCCCGGGAGTATTGTCACTTTTTATAGCAAGAGCTATTAAAATAGGGATACTGACAATGCCGAAAATAATTCCAAAGCCATGGATAATACTATTTACTATTTCATATTTGATGTGTGGTTTGGCAGGTTGGAGATGCATACAGTTTTATTGTAGAAAGAAATTCAAAGGTAATATAATAAGAAACGGATGAGCGTAACGGGCACCTAATCCTTCAATTATTATCGCATATAGCAAAAGGGAGAATATTTTTACCAAATAAAAAAAGAGCGATGATGACATAACCCTTCATACATGAAATAAACCAGCCCCTCACGAGCACATATATAAAAAACCTCCGTTTTCAATTTTGATAAAATAAGGACTACAGATTTTCATTTAACTGTTTCACCAATCCTTCCTTATTGATAAATCCCAGGTTTTCCCAAACCATTTTATTATTCTTATAAATCCGCAAATAAGGCAAGGCCTGGATACCTAATTGTTGTGCCAACACCGGGTTTTTATCTGTATCAATCCGCAGCAAAACAACATCCTTTTGCATTTCTGCGGAAATTTCATTCAGGAAAGGTTCCATCTTTTTACAAGGGCCACACCATTCAGCATAAAAATCTACCAATACGATTTTATCACTTTTTACTAACGATTGGAAAGCATCCATAGTCATTCCCGCTACAGCCATACCTTCACCGGCAACTTCCGGTAAATGCTCTGCTCTCCATTTTAATATTCCTCCCTTTAGAAGATATACCTCATACCCATCCGCTCTAAGTTGTTCTGCCGCTGCCAAACTTCTTGAATCCGTGAGACAATACAAGAATACAGGTATATTTTTATCCAATTTCGCAACCCTGGTTTGGAAATCATTCGCATTCACATCTATATTTTGCGCATTTTCCAAATGGCCTTTTTCATATTCTCCCGGAGTTCGCACATCTACAAGATTAAACTCTTTGGTAGCGGCCATTTTTTCTACAAACTGCTGTACATCGAGGTCATCTTCCTGGTTCGACTGGCTATTGCAACCTGCAAGTATGGACATTAAGGCAAGTCCAAGAATAAATAAATATTTGTTCATTATGTTTTTAGATTAAAATATAGAATAATGGTTAGAGTTCCCAATCTGTTTTTTATCCCGATTGCAAAGAGTTTAAAAATTAGAAAACAGTTTCTAACTTTAAGCATCCGTTTTCTATTACAGACATATAAATGGCGGTACAGGGTATTATACTAATGAGTTTTTGGATGAGATATTATTTACCTGTCACCTCCCCGTAAGAGACCTCTTCTATTTCTGTTGAGTTTGATTTACTTCCCGGTGCCGCACAACTACCACCACCACAGCATCCTGTATTGGTAACCGCCGTGAATAAAAAGAATGCGCCAACAACACCTGTGAGTGTATCATGCGTTTGAATGGCCTGGACAACGAAAAATATTCCAAAGCCCAAACGCAGAAAGCGCATAAAATTCCAACCTGTAAATAAGGTTTGTTTGATTGAGAACATATGAATCGTTTTATGCTCCGGTTAAGGAATTAATACATTGTTTTATTGAGCCGGATTATGGATGAATCTTATTATTCAACCCTCTCCAGCCACCACCATTATACACCTGTGTATAGCCCTTCGATTTCAACATGCTTGTTGCTGAACCACTCCGCATTCCGGAAGCACAACAACAAATAATGGTTTTGTTTTTATCTTTCAATTTAGCCAAACCATTACCCAATTGATCCAATGGAATATTGAGGGCATTTTTAATGTGCCCACCTGCATATTCACCTTTGGTACGTACATCTAAAATGATGGCTCCCTGCTTAACTAATTGTCCATAATCTGCCTGGGGACCTATTCCAAAAAGCTTTTTAATTGCCTGAAACATATTATACTGTTTTAAGTTGATTAAAATTTAAATCAATCCATGAACCACCATTATAGCATTCTATTTCATAAAGCGATAAATATTCTGTGGCCCGGCCACTTCTGACACCTGAAGTGCAACAGATATAGGGCGGAGTTTTTAAACCCTTTATCTCCTCCAATCTCTCTACAATATCACCTAATGAAATATTGATGGAGCCTGCTACATTTCCATAACTATATTCTTCTTCAGAACGCACATCCAGGATCGTGCACTTATTTTGTTTTATCAATTTTTCGATATCCATTGACCTTAACAGGTACAGACGGAGACCGTCAGACCTGTTTAAATCCACCCATTAATCCACCATACAATGTACTGTTGACTGGTTTGAATGTAATAGCGCAAGTACCCGATTTGCAGCCCACAAAGTGATAGTAGAGATATCCGCCTATTGCTCCTAAAGTAACACTGGCTATAATGAGCAAATGCTTTCTTAAAAAGTCATTCATCATGCCTGTTGTTTTAAATTTCTTTATACCGTTTCAGCCACTTCTTCCTTTTTATTGGAAAAAATGGATACACCATTGTAAATTACTTCCCAGGTTACAGGTAGTGCTTTTTTCAACATGCTGCTTACGCCACAATATTTTTCCTGCGAATCATTTACCGCATTCAAAGCTGCATCTTTATTTTCTGATTTACCTTTAAAATCATAAATTACATGAACAGCAATATATTCAACCGGTGGACGCTTACTTATCTCACCGACCACTTTCATGTCGAAGTCATCCGGATTTTTATCTGCTTTCCGTAAAATCGCCGCGATATCCATTCCTGTACATCCTGCAAGCGCAGTCAGCACAAAGGGTTTTGGAATAGGGCCATTGTCTTCTCCCCCAACCTTCTCAGGTGCATCCATTACAATTGTATGTCCGTTTACCAATGCATTAAACTGCATTTTACCCATCCATTGTACGTCTATTTCGTGTGCCATATATTCTATTTAATTTTTATGATTAATGATATTTATTCCTTTACGTTTATTTCTTTTTTATAAAAATTCCGGGTAGTTTATAAACCGGGCAAAAGTTGATGAAAGATGTCAGCAGGAAAATCCCTGCTACGATTATCAGAATGATTCCGGGCGTTACGCTGATGGTTCCTGTGAAATAAAGAACAGTCGTAGAAATTGCCAAAAGAATCCTGGTTACCCTATCTGTTTTACCCATATTTGCTTTCAATTCTATCCGTTTAGAGATTACTAATTACATCTTTTAATTTTGCTCTAACCGCCCTTGCTATTTTCCCAAGTTTTTCATTTTGAAAAGTCATGCTCGAAGCAACGGAATCCACTGCGGAAATTTCAATGCTCCCCGGTTTATGCTCCTGAATAATCACATCGCATGGAAGCATTGTCCCGATGTTATTTTCTGCCGACAGTGCCTGAAGTTCAAATTGAGGATTGCACGCTCCAAGGATTCTATATTTTCTAAAATCCACATTCATCTTCGATTTCAATGTCTCCTTCAGGTCAAACGATTTCAATATAACAAACCCTTCTTTGTTCAAAGCAGCCGTAACTTTTGCAATAGCAGATTCAAAATCGCTGTGCAGTTTTTTTGTAAATTGATAGCCCATGTTTCATAATTTAAGTCCATTTTCAAATGGAATACAAAAATGTCTTTTTAAACACAGGTGGTTGGCTACTTTTGTTACATAGCAGCAAGATTTTTTAAAATACCTGCCGGATTAACATTTCATATTCGTATCCTTACGAAATTACCAACTGTAAAAGACCTGAAAAATGATGACGATCAGGTGTAGAACTGACTTAAAATATAATTGCCGGCTTTATGGCCGGCAATTATATTTTTATTTATTCAGATGAAGATGTAGAAGCCTCACCCCCGGCCCCTCTCCTCAGGGAGAGGGAGAGAATTAGGAAATTATTTCCAACTCCTCCTGTTTATGATGGATGGGAATTTGGGATAGATCCTTTTCTTCCCACTTAGCAACGATCAGTGAAACGGTTGCATCGCCGGTGACATTAATTACAGTACGACACATATCGAGAATACGATCAACAGGCAGAATAATAGCGATCCACATAGGATTCAGCCCTACAGAATTCAAGACGATCATGAGGAGAATTAACCCGGCACCCGGAACGGCTGCTGCCCCGATAGATGCAAGCGTGGCGGTACCTACAATGCCGATTTGTTGATATAAAGAAAGATCTACTCCATGATATTGGGCTAAAAATATTACGGCTACGCCCTGGTATAAAGAGGTGCCGTCCATATTGACGGTCGCACCAATGGGCAAGACAAAATCAGCCACTACCTTCGGAACTTTCAGGTTATGTTCCACACACTCCAGCGTTACCGGAAGTGTAGCAGCACTGGAGCTTGTTGAGAAGGCAAGAAACTGCGCAGGACTAAGGCCTTTAAAAAATTCACCATAGGTTGTTTTCACACGGAAAATTTTCATCAGAAACGGATAGAAAGCAAAAAGCAAAAAGGCAAGTCCCAGTACAACCGTGATAGAATACATTCCGAGGTTTACAAAAATATCCATCATTTCACGGGGAGAATCGGCCATTTTTGCTAACACACCGGCCATGAGACAAAAGACAAAGAATGGTGCCGCGATCATGACGATATTCACCATGTAAATGAATACCTCATTCATCTGATCAAAAAACTTTTTTAGAACACTTGTTTTCTCATCGGGTAAAAAGGAAATGGAAATGCCAAAAAACAGGGCAAAAAATATGACCTGTAGCATTAAATTTCCATCCCCAAGTGCCTTAATTAAATTGCTTGGAACCACATCCACAAGAGGTTGTAAAGGACCCTCGTTAGTAGAAGCTACCGCATTTTTAGCGGCCAGCTCCCTATATTCGCTACTTTCCTTTTCTGCATTATTCTTAGCCTGAATTTTCGCAAGTGTCGCTGAGTCTGCTTTGGCCACAAAGTTTTTATTATCCTTTATCTCATGCCCTGCTTCCACCGCCCATAATTCATAGGTAAGGCGATTTTCGAAAGCTTTTTCTTTATTGTTAACCTTACCCGGATTTATCGCATTTACGAGCGTAAGACCGATTGCCACAGCTATTACAGTCGTGCCTAAATATAAAAAAAGTGTTTTTGCGCCTAATTTCCCCAGTTTACGTGGATCTCCAAAACTCGCCACGCCGGTGATGATTGAAAATAACACTAAGGGAACTGCAATGAATTTCAGAATATTTATAAAAATAACGCCAAATGGATTTATCCAATCACCCGTAAACTTATTCCACCCCAACTGGCCGGAGATAAGCGCCCATATGACACCCAGAATCATCGCTATTACGATCTTCCAATGAAGAGGTAATTTTCTCATTCTACAATTATTTAAGGATTAAAAACCTATAAATATAAGATGTTATGCAGATTTCATCAACAACAATTTTTAAACGGCATAAATAAATGATTTATAGAACTCAATACCTGTAAAATATTTGAAAAGGAAATAAAAATAGATTTGCGACTGTATTATACTCAAGCTAATACAACCACAAATCCATTTATCGAAAATGCTGTTTTCTATTTCTTATTTAATAACTTCTGAAGGCTATTTAAAAATGCCTGTTCATCTTTATTTTTACCGCGATATGCATCCGCTATCTCCCCGGCTGTTTCTATTATTTTATTGGAAATTTCCGGTGTAAAGTGCTCCCGGTGCACTTTGTAAAATTCTTCAAAAGAATTTAACCCATCCTCAGTTACCACTTCTGAGGTCTCATAATCAAAAGAGAATTCTATGAGATTAGATAAATCAGTTCCATATTCGTCAGCAGAATCCTCCAGGGGTTTCCACTTAATTAAAATGAGCTCATGCAGTGTCTTTTTTTCTGCAGGTTGAACTTTTCCATCGGAGGCTGCTAAATGATAAAAAAGCTTGCCCAATTCGGTATATAATTCTTCGTAAAACATAATAACATTTTTTTCAGGTGGTTAATAATCGGATTAAATCCATTATTTCGTTCCATTCTTGTTTACGGGCATTGCCAATAAAGGAATGGTGGTATGATAGCTCATCCGTTTTGTTTTGCTTGGATTAAAAAGCCGGCTCCAAAAACTATTCTGATAAGTAACCATAACGAGGATATCAACATGATTATCCTTTATGAAATTTTGCAGGGTTTCGTCAAATTTATCTCCGGAAAGATGAGCGGAACTCAACGTGTTCTCTCTATAATTCGTCTTTAAAAAAGTTTCGTAATCAGCTATGTTTTTTTCATTATCTAAAAACACCTGCGCTTTATCATCGTCTTCATCTGTAAAAACAGCTACCTGCATGGAGGACATGAATAATCCTGCCAGTTCAAATATAAAATTCAGATTTTTAGCTTCTTTTTCAAATTGGTTTGTTGCCAGCAACATCTTTTCCGGTTTCTTCCAGGTGTATTCATTTGGAATAACCATCACCGGCACGGTTGTTTTTCCGATCACAGCGGATGTTCTGCTTCCCCACAATTTTTCCTTAAGACCACTTGCGCCTAAAGTTCCCATTACCACGAGGTCCACTTTATTTTCCTTTCCAAAATTTGTGATCGTATCCATCAGGTTGTGCGTGGAAACGAATGTTTTCACCACGACACCATCTGTATTTTCAATTCTTTTTTTAAGTGCATCTAATTTTTCATTTGCTTCACTGATCATTGAACGGTTAAACTCCCTGTTTACGCCTACATAATCGGCATAAGCGCTGTCATTCACTTCAAAAGAATGCAATAAGGTTACTTCCGCAGGTAGTATTTTGGCACTTTGCACAGCAAAATCAATTGCATTTTCAGCAGCATTCGAAAAATCAGTTGGTACTAATATTTGTTTCATCGTTATAAAATTTTTATTGTTTTTCAAAATCCATGTGACTTGCAGGGGTGATTCTTTCCTTTCATCTTTTACATATAATTAGTGTAAGAATCAAAGCGAAAATAGCGGGATGGATGGTTGAAATAAATGACCATGATCAGGCAGTTAGATGATATCAAGGGTAATGAGTAGTAAGTAGAATTGGGATTTGAGATTTGGGATTTGGGATTTGGGATTTGGGATTTGGGATTTGGGATTTGGGATTTGGGATTTGAGATTTGAGATTTGGGATTCAAACTTATATATCACTTTTTAAGACACTACCTTCAAAAAAGTTTTCTTTGACTTTTGCCAAAAAATTCTGTCACCCCTTCGGGGTTGGCTTCTTAGTGGGGGCTAACGATACTATTATCATTTCACCCTTTCAGGGTTTTGGAAGTGATAAAAAGAGGTAAATCATTTTATGGGAACTGGCCGAGTTGAAGTGGGGTGGATGATTTCCCGGCCTGAACAATTCCATGAAGGAACTATTCGGCACTTTACAAATCAGAATTAATTCCAGACTTAACGCATTAGATTCAAGAATTGGGCGTTCTAAAAAAGACGAAGTATTTTCACTTTTTGTACTTCGAACCTTGATGGTCATTTTTTTTTATTTTTGAATGTCTAAGCGTCGGAATCCCAAAGTGATATAACCTAAAAGTTATTATTTTTAAAACGTAGGCCGTGGATTGTAGGAGTACTTCAAGGACTTTAGGCGATAGCTGATATCAATTACTACGTTTAATTATTGAAATAAACAATTCCCTTTCCGTGTCGTTTATCAACTCGAGGTCAGGTGAATTTTCAAAAGCTCTTGGAATTCCGCTTCCAATTCCAACGAATGGTAATACATGGGAAGCATTCGTATATAAAATCGGATTTCTTGGAATTGAAGTTCCAATTTTAATATTGTCGATTGTCAATGTATTTGGTAATTTCCCCGGGCTTATAATTTCTATTCGATTGTCGAAAATAAAAACTTTAATACTTGAAAGGATAAAATAATCTCTGTGTATTAAAGCATTAACCAGTAACTCTTGAATGGTCTCTATTGGTACCTCTAAAACGGATTGAGAATTGAATCCATCTTCCTTTTGTATTTTCCTTAAGTTTCAGGTAATAAAAGAAAGTGTTTTTTTATATAATTCCTTTAGATTCCCTGTAAATGGGTCTTCTTTATCCCGGTACTCATTTGAGCTTATATTATTTCCAACTACAGAAACACATTCAACAGTATAAGTGGGCCGAAAATATTGAGGATTTTTACCAAAAAGCAGCAACCCGGCTAATGTCAGGTTACCTCCCTTCAGCATGCCCAAATTTGAAAGAACGACTGAAGTTGACTGACATATCTCTTCAGCAGATTTCTTTGTTTTTGAAAGAATGAATTTTTGGAAAAAAGGTTCATCAATATTATTAATCGCAGAGCCATTTACAACTGTTTCATCGGCAAACAAATTACCGCTACTTTGAAGAAGTCTGGCAATTTCCTCTTTTGCAACAACCTTTCTTTTATCAGAACCATTCTTAATTCAAATAATCCTTTTATTATCCATATGCGGTTTGCCGGAACCTTCGGGAATTTGTACCACAATTAAATTATCACCTTTTATATTGACAGTTTCGGTGAATATATAAATCGGTGCTTTGACATTATCAGAAGCTGCATTTGCCAACAACTGATTAATATTTTGCAACTCTTCAAAAGAAAGACCATTTATATTTCCTGTTTTATCGTCAACTCCTATTACAATAATGCCTCCTTTTGAGTTAGAAAATGCAACCATTTCCGTACCTAATTTATATGCGTCATTAACCCGAACCTTAAATTGAAACTTGCTGGATTCGCCCATTTGGATTAAATCCAATAATTCTATTGCGTTCATAATTCGTAAATTCTTTTTTTTTGTTTAATACCCTCTTTCCCCCTTCCGTAATATTTACTTTGACTTTTTGGATTGTGTTATTATATTATACCTTCACGGTTTGCCCTCCAAATATATGAGTGTTGTGCTTGCTTGCTTATCATTCATTTTTCGAAGACAAAGTCGTTAATCCCGGTTAGCTCTTTTTGAATTTCCACTCTCTTAGTTTTATTCATTTTGTTCCTGATATTATATCTCTGTAGAAACCAATTCGTCTTTTTGCAAAGGTAGACATACGTATGTTGTTAAGCTCATCAACAATACTTGTCCTATTGCAGTTTTTTGTCTGTTGTCCCTCAATGCCTTTCTAAATTTGTCTTGTATAAATCCAGCAAATATCAAAAAGAGTTTGTTGATAGGTTAATGTCTGTTTGATGTCGGCAGTTATATCTACCATGAAGCGGTATCTTATTAAATAATTACGAACCTTTTTATTAAAATTTTTTGTTAGAAAATCGAAACCATTTACTTTGCAATTAACTGAAAACTGCGCAAAAGATGTCGTTGTTTCAAGTTGTCTTATCTTAATTGCAAAATCATCATCGGTTAATTTGCTTCCGGCACTCCAAAGTAAATAATTGTTATTCTCCTGTCCAAAAGTAAACGGTGAAATTAAAAAACTTGCAAGAATTAATATTGTTCCCTTGTTCAAAATAGCCTTCCCTATAAAATGTTTGTTATCGATATTGCAAGATGGAAAACGATTATAACTTTGCGCAGTTAAAGTTTTAGGATTTTTGTTAAACCAGGCTTTCTTTACACTCAAAATATCCATAGCAATCAAGTCACTTTAAAACGAATGCAATGGTATCCATCTCTCGTCGCTTCAATGCCTTTGTTGCCAAAAAGAAACAATGCATACTGTTTTGCGATTTAATCACGTGGCGGACACCGGCAGATTGGAAAGATATGTTAAAAAATTATTGAAAGTCTTGTTTGAAAAATCACTGCATTATCGGATTGGCGAAGCTATGCAGGTTCAGAAAAAACAAGCGAAACTTACAATACGACCGTAACAGATTTATAAAATAACAACCCCAGAAATTAAAATAAATGCCCAAATTTATATCCCCTAACGGCATGCAGTAAACGAGGATACTTGTTCTCAGCTTCATCGCCAACATCCTTTCAACCCAAACCCTATAGTCTCTAATTATTCATGCACCGGTTCCGTACAACATCGGGCTTCATCGGAGCCACTTCGTGCCGGACGAAGTCTTATTTGTTAGCTGATGCTTTAATTAATAGAGGTCAATTACTATTATTTCTTAAAAATCTTTCCGCCTTTTATAACCATATATACAGATTCTATATTTTTAATGTCTTCTAAGGGATTTTTATCCACTATTAAAAGATTTGCAATTTTATTAATAGAAACTGTACCATAATTATTATCTATATGCAATGCTTTTGCTCCATTTAAGGTTCCGGCAATTATAGCATCAATTGCAGTAAAACCGACGCCTTTTACAAGAAGTTCCATTTCTTTTTGAACAAATTCTTCCTGGTCATCATCTGTGCCAGCGTCTATAGTTACACCGGCTTTATATGCCTGAATGGTTATGCGTTTTCCCAACTCAAAATCATATCGCATTGTAGAATCCACATCCGCCCATTTTTTATAAGTTAATAACGTTGCATCAAGTATGGTGTTGTGTTTTTTCATTAACTGAAAAAGTAATGACAAATCTGGAGTTACCTTATCCCAAAACTTATCATCGTGAAACATTTTTTTCCAGGAAGATGGGACACTATCTAATTTTTCATAAATAAGCAAAGGCGCATGAGAGATAGGGCTAACCCCCGCTTTCACCACATCAGACGGTTTTGCATCCTGAAGCCATGCATGTCCCCAAACAAGTATATCTTGTTTATTTGCCTCAGCAACAATTTTATTAACCAATGGTGCTGCCAGGTTTGCATACAATTTTATACCTGTGGCACCTGTACCTTTTGCTTCGGCAATTGCCAACTCCAAATTGGTAGAATCTGTAACCGCCAACATGTAAGGCATCTGGCCCGAAACACCACCTTTGGTTGCCGTCGATGTTCTTGGATCGCTAAAAAATACGGGGCCAGCCATGAGCGCGGAATAATAAATATCAGGCGAAATAATATCACCTGTAAAAGCATCTCTTGATAAACCTGACAAAATACGGGCATCCCCTGCCATATCTCTCACTGTGGTAATACCACTAAACAACATGCGTTGCAATACATCCATACTATGGAGGCGGCTATCCTCGCCAGATGGATCAGTAGCCATGTGTACATGGGCATCTATCAAACCAGGTAATACATATTTTCCATTTAGCTTAATGATGGTGAACGAATCCGGAACCGTCTTGCTTCCATCATTAAAAATATCGCTTATTGTATTATTTACTATAAGAATAGTTTGATGTGGTTCAGCTATTTTATGATTTGCATCAATAATGGAAGCACCTTCTAACGCATAATTATTGAAAGAAACCTGCGCAACTACCACATGACATACCAATGACAAAGAAAAAATCAATAAAGTTTTATATGGTTTCCTATTTTTCATGCATCTTTAAGTTTGATGTTTTAAAATTGAAGTTTTTCAAACAGATAAACAGACACGTTTGTGTATTGCTGCATTTGGATAATTCAATGAATGTACAGCCCGGAGCTATAGCTCAATAATATATTAAAAGACAAAGGTAAGAACTTTTACTTCGCTTTACTCGTCTGCTGTAACTATTGCTGACAGACAACTACAGCCGATGTATCAACATCCGGCCCCACTTGCAGCAATATTTTTGTTAGCAGTAGTTTTGGTCAATACATGCTTTTAATCTGTTCGTCTGTTAATCTTAAAAACCTGGCCGCGTTATTAAATAGAATGTCTCTTTTTTGTTGTTTCGCTTAAAAAAGAAACATTTTGAATTGCTTCGATTCCTTTTACAATTGCATCAGGCCAAATCATTTGGTCGCTTCCAAACATCACTCTTTTTTCAAAGCCCGCATCTATAATTCGTTTTAGATAAGAATGAAATTCTTCAACCGGCAAGTCGTTGCAAACTACGGCCAGGTCAACATAAACTTGCGGATGAGTATATAAAACAGCAATCAAATCGTCAATCATTGGCCACCTTGCATGTTGAAGATATACTCTCAGTTTGGGGTGTCGCAATAATGCTTCCTCTACCGTAAAAGGACTGTGTAATTTAGCTCTATAGTTCGG
Organism: Chitinophagales bacterium; assembly: GCA_038242375.1. GTDB lineage: Bacteria > Bacteroidota > Bacteroidia > Chitinophagales > Chitinophagaceae > Ginsengibacter. Next base: position 10,714 of record JBBSSE010000001.1, on the reverse strand, counting down.
AGCAAAAATATATGCTGCACCTGGCGGTCCTGGTCCAACATGAACACCCACAGGAATATCCAAATCTTCAGCAATTTTTAAAAAGGGTTCAATACTACTATCGCTTAATGTGATTCCGCCATATTGATAAGTTAATTCACCGAAAACTTTCAATTTATTTCCCTGGATTGCTTTTTTCATTTCAGCAGGCGAAAGTATTTCCAAGCGGGATTTTCCGATTACTAAGTCATGAGTAAAAAGATGTACGACGGAAACACCGATGCCTGGAAGACGCTTCGATATTTCAATCCCGTCAGGCTTCAAATTAAATGCATAAATTTCATAGATCAATGCACATCGGGGTTTCCGGCAAAGTGGTTTCAAATTCAATAATATAAAATCGGAAAACCCCGCTGAAAAACGAAAATCCTTCAGTCTAAATCCGGTAAGTACGGGACTGATAACGAACCCCGCATTTGCGGAAAGATTTATTCGTGTGCAGGCATAGAAGCAAATCAAGGCTACAATCAGGCCTACTCATTTATCCCTAACCTACTTGTTGGAAAGTTTCGAGTTCTTTATAAAACTTCAATGCTTTCATAACTGATTTCCCTCCCGAACCTTCAATGAAAATCTTTACCCATTTTTTATCCGCATTCTCTAATGTTTGATTTTTGTAGAGCCAATATGCGAGGTATGTAAATGAAGCAGTCAGTAATAATTGAAAAATAATATATCCCCAACCTACAGAATAAGGAAACCATTCGTCGCTCAAAAACAGTGTTGTCCAAAAAGGAAATTGCAAAACCATAACACGGCTATGTTGCATGATGGATAACTGCAGTTTGGCTAATTTTTGCTGTATCTCTGTTATACTTCCGTCATAGTTAATGTTATTTATCCAAACCAAATGTTTAATGTAATCGTATAATGCTTTTACATTGATTAAAAATATGACAGCCATCGAGATGATGAAATAATTTAAAGCAGAAGAATAATGTGCTATTGCATAGAAAAGCACAACTCCCAATAATATCAAATAGATAACCGCTACCACAATTCCCCGTGCTTTGAAACGAATTAAGGATTGTAAGGCTGACTCAGCTTTTTGACTAATTACTTCTTTCAGCAATTGTTTGTTAATAGCCAGTGATTGGTCAATTTTTTCATACTGTTCTTTCCATAAAAGAACAAAATTTGTCTCTTCCATAATATTTACGTTGTTACCTGTGAAAATTTTTGTTTTAAAATTGTTTTTATTCTTCCAATTTTTGTTGCAACATTGGTTTCGGTAATGCCCATAATTTCCGATATTTCTTTGTGGCTCTTTTCTTCCAAATAAAGGAGCATTATTGCCTTGTCTAATTCTTTTAAGTCGGCTATAAATTGTTGTAGAAACAACGTATTCCCTTCTATATCTCTGCTTTCCTGAAAATCAGCCAGTTTGAATAGCCCTTCTGAATATGGATTGGAAATTTCTTTTCTTCTTTTTTCTTTTCGATAATATGAAATGGCCACATTCAAAGCAATCCTGTAAATCCAGGTTGAGTACTTAAATTGTTCGTTATAGTTATCAAAGGATTTCCATAATTGCAAAATGATTTCTTGTACAAGGTCTTTTATATTTTCAGTGTCCTTGCAATATGAATTAGCTACTTTATACACAATGCCTTTATGCATTTCAATAACTGAAAGAAATAAATCCGATTTATCAACTAAACTCATTTGTTCTAATTATTGCTTCTCTATATTATTCGCATGACTCTTAAAAATATCACAGCGAGAGTGAAATTATTTATCATCTGCATCAAAGTTTCTATAAAAAATATTGTAACCGGGTTGTTAAGTTTTGGTAGTAAACGGGATTATGGTCTTTGTACGCACGTCTGTAATGGTAGGTATTTATGCAGGACGGAAAATAGAATTCCATCAGCCGGTACCATTGCCAAATTTATAATATCATGACGATTTTAGCTAATCATAATAGCCCAACATTCTATTATTGCTGCAGTGGGAGATTTTATGTTGTCCAACCCAGAACTGCAGGCACAAGAATGTTAGAAAAAATGAAGATAATAACTAAAAGCCAAATAGATATTCTTCAAGCTCGTACTACAGTACTGTCATGCTATTAGCCGAAGTTTAAAAAATTTTCAACACTTGCAGAAATCCTTTTATTGACTGCTGCACTTTTATGTATATAGTTCGTCCCAGTCTTCACCCATCATCCATCGCAAAGCTGAAACTTTTCCATTTAACATTCCCCATTCAAATTTTGTCCAAGGGCCAAGATTTTCTTTTCCATATTTCTTCTCTATTCTTAGCGCAGATTTTTTTGCACCTTCCCAAATATCTTTTACAAAAATATTTTTAGAGGTGGAAATTGAAAAGTCTTTTCGTGCAATAATTTTTATTTTACCTGTTTTAATGTCGTGCTCCCTCACTTTGTGTCTATCATACCAAATTTTATTATTTCCCAGCGGGGTTTTGATTACTAAGTCATGAGTTAAAAGATGTACGACGGAACCCCCGATGCCTGGAATACGTTTCGATATTTCAATCCCACCGGTACCCAAAGCAAATGCATAAATTTTATGGCAGATCGCACATCGGGGTTTCCGGCAAAGTGGTTTTAAATTCAATTATCTAAAATCGGAAAACCCCGCTGAAACACGAAACCCCCGTTGGAACGAATGCCTGGAAGCTGTTTCGATATTATGTCCCAGCGGGGTTTTCCGATTACTAAGTCATGAGTTAAAAGATGTACGACGGAAACCCCGATGCCTGGAAGACGTTTTGAATATTTCAATCCCACCGGTACCCAAAGCAAATGCATAAATCTTATGGAAGATTGCACATCGGGGTTTCCGGCAAAGTGGTTTTAAATTCAATTATCTAAAATCGGAAAAACCCGCTGAAACACGAAACCCCCGTTGGAACGAATGCCTGGAAGCTGTTTCGATACCGGCACAAGAAAGAATGAAAGAAAGAATGTTTTTAAGGAGTCTCACCCTCCCTCTCCACCGCGATCGTGCACTCTCCTATTACAGCAGCAAGCGCACCAAGAGCTGCAATCACAGGCGCAAATACAGCACCTACCACGCCAATGGTCAATGGAAAACTCATCAGCTCTTTTCCTGATTTCTCGGTTATCGTAATCCTGCGAACATTTCCTTCGGCTATTAATTCTTTTATTTTAGCCATTAAGTTTTCACCAGTGACAGTAAAAAATTCGTTTGCTTTCATATAGTAAATTTTATTTCAAATTTAATCGATTTGCAGTTACTAATTTCACCTGGTAGATCTTTGCATCAGATTTTTCAGCTTATGCCGGATAACAGAAAACACGCATAAAAAACAACTATTGGCGGGAAGCCTAAAATCGGAAGGCCTTGAGGGAAATTTTAAAACCGCCAAAACACGAAATACGTAATTAACTAAAAAATGCAAACTAAAAACTAACCATTTATACTTTAGCTTCGCATCGTACAATAAAATTATATGCGGCAAATCCTTTTTGTATTTTTTATCTTTTCAGCTTTCCAACCGCTCTTTGCGCAGGAAAATTTTACCGTTAGCGGTACCATCCGGAACAAAGCCACGGGAGAAAGTATTATCGGGGCCACTATTACAGTAAAAGATATGGCGGAGACCATCCTGACAAATGAATATGGTTTTTATTCGCTTAGAATCCCGGAAGGAAATCAACTATTGATCATCAGTTATTCCGGGTTGAAAACAGTTGAGGTTCCCTTAAAGCTTACTAAAAATATGCAGAAAGATATTTTCCTTGAACCACAATCCCGGACACTGGATGAAGTGGTGATTTCGGCGCCGGTATTAGGTCGCACCGTGACGGGGACACAGATGGGCGTGGAAAGATTATCTGCTGCTGAGATGAAATTTATACCCCAACTGTTCGGAGAAAAAGATCCCTTAAAAGCCATCCAGTTATTACCGGGAATAAAGTCGGCCAGTGAAGGCAGCAGTGGGATTTATGTTCGCGGTGGAGCGGCGGATCAGAATTTAATTTTATTGGATGAGGCAGTCGTCTATAATGCATCGCATCTCCTCGGATTCTTCTCCACATTTAATGCGGATGCGGTAAAAGACATCACCGTATATAAAGGCGGAATGCCTGCACGATATGGGGGCCGCTTGTCCAGTGTGATAGATATCCGCATGAATGACGGAAACAATCAGCACCTGAGCGTAAGTGGTGGCCTTGGACTCATTTCCAGCAAATTAAATATCGAAGGACCTGTGCAGAAAGGAAAATCCAGTTTTTTAGTTTCCGGGCGTACAACTTATGTAGATTTATTTCTAAAACTTTCGAATGATTCAAACATCAATCGGAATAAACTTGGGTTTTATGATTTGAATGCCAAGATGAATTTCCAATTGGGTCAGAAGGATCAATTGTTTATCTCAGGCTATTTTGGTAGCGATCATTTAAATGCAGGAAGTGATTTTGGTTTGCGCTGGGGAAACACAACAGCTACGCTTCGTTGGAACCATATTTATAACAAGCGCATTTTCTCAAACACCTCCCTCATTTATAGCAATTATGACTATGAAATTGACGTAAACCTCGGAGCGAACAATCTAAACATCTTTTCCCGGATCCGGGATTGGAACCTTAAACAAGAGTTATCATGGAATGCAGGCAGCAATCATTCCATTAGCACAGGATTTAATTTAGTTTACCATACTATCAATCCCGGAGATGTCACTTCTTCGGCAGCATCTAATTTTAACGACATTAAATTTCAACAACGATATTCCTCTGACATTGTCTTGTTTATATCCGATACCTGGAAAGCATCTCCAAGAGTCAGTTTTACCTACGGCCTGCGCAAAAGTTTTTTTAGTATTTATGGTCCGGGCGACTTTTACATCATTGACGATGCAGGAACGATCACAGACACCCTCCGTAAAAAAAAGGGCCAAACTTACATAACTTATTTAAATGATGAGCCCCGCTTTGCAATAAGATTTTTATTAAACGCTACAGCTTCCCTCAAAGCATCTTATGCACGCAATTCGCAAAACCTGCATCTGATCTCCAACTCTACCACAGCAAGGCCTACAGATAGATGGGTAGCGAGTACAAATAATATAAAACCGGAATTAGCGGATGAATTTTCTATTGGATATTATAAGAATTTTAGCACGCAATATGAATTTACAGTAGAGACGTATTATAAGAACATGCAGCATCAAATAGATTACAGGGATGGTGCCGACATCAATAATCCGGATGCAATAGAAAGTCAATTATTATATGGAAGAGGAAGAGCTTATGGCATCGAGTTCCTATTAAAAAAGAAATCAGGCAAACTAACCGGTTGGTTAAGTTATACCCTAAGTAAAACGGAAAAGAAAATTATCGGAATAAATCAAAATGAGTGGTATAACGCCCGCCAGGACCGAACGCATGATATAGCTATTGTTACAGCTTACCAACTTCCTAAGAACTGGACTCTTTCAGCTAACTGGATATTTTACACCGGGGATGCGGTTTCTTTTCCCGAAGGAAAATATATTGTGGACGGCCAGATATATTATTATTACACAAAGCGAAACGGGTACCGTTTCCCTGATTACCACAGGCTCGATATTGGCGCTACCAAAGTTTTTAAAGCGAAAGGACGGTTCACTTCCGAACTTGCTTTTAGCCTGTATAATGCTTACGGAAGGGAAAATGCTTACACCATCTCCTTCCGGGATAATAAGGAAGATCCCAACAAAACAGAGGCTGTACAAACCTCTCTTTTTAAATTTATCCCTTCTATTTCATACAATTTCAAATTCTAAAGTTTATGCGTACACGAAAATTATATGAAAAGACTTTAGGGATAATTGGTGCAACCTTTATCAGTATGGCTTGCCTTTCCTGTGAAAAAGTCATTGACATTAATCTGAATAAAGCAAATCCAAAATATGTGATCGAAGGAAATATGAGCAATATTTCCGGGGATTGCCTGATACAGATCACACAAACTGTAAACTTTAGTGATCTAAGTGAATTTCCGGGAGTGGAAAATGCCGTTGTTTTTATCCGGGAAGATCAGAAGGAACCCATAAAACTCATTCAAACTTCGAGAGGTATTTATGAATCCAGTCAGTTGCGCACAAGGCCCACACATAGTTACACTTTAACTGTACAGGTAAACGGCGAGGAATTTACTTCCACCGTAAAAGTGCCGGAAAAAGTTACGATTGATAGTTTGTACATCGCTGACTTCAGCGGATTTGGCAACACGCGGAAATTTGCAAATGTCATTTTTCAGGATCCGGTGGGATTGGGAAATTCCTATCGCTTTATTCAATATAAAAATGATCTCCCCAATTCAAATATATTCGTATTGAATGATGAATATTCCGATGGCAGGTTGGTAAATACTTTCCTCGCATTCTTTGATAATTCAGATAATCAACGCCTCGATACAGGGGATACGCTGACAGTAGAAATGCAGGGAATTGATCCTTCAGTGTACAAGTTTTTTCTAAGCCTTAGCCAAAACAGTACCGGGGGTAATGAAAGTGTAGCACCCGGCAATCCGGTGAGTAATATAAGTGGTGGCGCTCTTGGATATTTCAATGCTTATGTGAAGCAGCGGAGAACGATTATTGTGCCATAAGGAGCTGTTAGCTATTAGCTATTAGCTTTTAGCTGTTTAGCTACTACCTACTACCCACCACCCACCACCTACTTATTATGCGAAATAAATAATGGAATCTCCAATTCTTTCATCAGAATATCTGCCATGCTGACTTTAAACCAACGGGAAATTTCACTTCGTTGGTAAGCACCCAAAACAACGAGTTGATTTTTAGGAAGGCTGCCAAGGTATTTTGTGATCTCCTGTTCCGCATTTCCGCTTGCAACTGCAAAGGTGGCTTTTGGAAAATGTCTTTTTGTAAATTCCCGGATTTTCTTGTTGTCCGGCATATAGAAACCTGTTTTCTTTTTTTCTTTTACCGTAAACACTTTTACCGGAATATTTTGTGGATTTCCTATTACATAACTAAACATTTTTATAGCATATAATGCAGCAGGAGCATCATCATACAGCAAAACAAAATTTTCAACAGGTTTGTATAAGGATGGCACAACCAAAACAGGGCATTGTACATCTCCCAAAAAATCCTTGATAAAATGAGTAGGCGACTTTTCCTTCAGACTGGTAAAAGTTTCATGCTGATTGATGACAATAAGATCTGCATACATACTTTCATTTTTCAATTCACGCAACGTCATCGCTCCTTCTTTTTGAATGGAGAATGGGACACCTGCCTTCTCACATCTTTCCTGAAAATAACCGGTAGCCTCTTCCCGTTTTTTTGCTGCGTCCTTATTTAATAGTTCGATTGCTTTTTCAAGGTCTTTATTTAGATTCGATTCCTCAGCACGATTAAATCCGTAAAAAACAGATTCATCAAGAAAAATACCCACGAGGTGTCCACCTGCGGACTTCGTAATCTGGATAGCATAATCCAGCGTGCTGGCGGACATTTTAAATACATCAAATACTGCTAAATACTTTTTCATTTGTACCTTTTTTGTTGTTTTAAATGGCCCGTAGTCCTCCCGGCATGTGCGACGGTGAGAGCTATTCAGGCCTCATTCTTAATAAACCACTCAATAAAACATTCATCCGGTGTGGTTCTTTGCAACATTTTTCAGGGTGTTACGGTTGTTGGTTGTTCCGGATGTGGACCTTTTCAATTTGAGATTAAGATCTGAAAATCTCTCACTTTTTTTATAACTGCTGCAAAGCTAATATGGAAAAAGAGTTTAAAATATGACAATCATCATAGATAAAAATGACAAGAATTAATGGTTTCATTTATCGAAATGGTCGAAGCCATTAACGAATTGATTTACCTTCCAAAACCATATTGAATGAACAGCTCACACAGTCTTACAAAAAATGCAATGGCAGTTTTCAGAAATGGTATTCCTGCCAGCATCAAAACAATTGTCGCCAACCAGGCAATTTGTTCATTAACCTTCAACGGGTAAATTCTATGATTGAATGCTTCCATAGCGTTTATTTTTATACTCCCAATTTACAAGGATTTATAAAAAATATCTATGATGATGATCAGTGAGAAGTATGATGTGATTTTTTCTGAACTATTTATTGTCCGTGAATAATCATTATGAAATAATGATTTACGAAATGAATATTTTATTCGAGATTAAATATCTATTGGTTTTCGGGCATTTCATCCATATATCCTTTCATCTGAAGAAGATATTTTTCAGCAAGTTTTATTGCCTTCGATCTTTCTTCGTCATTTGTGGCACTTTTAGCACGAAGGCCATTTACTTTCGCACGAATATTCGCGCGGTACATTTTATAATAAACAAAGAGAGTACGATCTGCCGCAGTCTTCATGGCCGGAAAAAATTCGATGTAATTTTCGAGAATGGCGTCGGATAAATCCTTTCTATCAAAAGCATCCAGATCCATGCAAAGAAATGCCACTTCATTCAAAACATCTATCCGGCGCAGTTCATCATTAAATTCAATACAGTCAAATGGTACCGGTTCCGGCAAGAGAAAAATATTTCTTGCATGTAAATCCCCATGACAATCCCGGAAAAGTCCTGCTTTGACGCGGTCTGCCATTAATTTCCTGTTCTGATCTAAAAACCGGTCAGAAAATTTAATCACAGCCTGTATGATCGTTCCAAACTTATCGCCTGATTGGCCGGAAATATATTCCTTTACAGAATCAAGATCATTGAATTTTTCGCGGATATCCATCAGATCTATCTCATAAATAATTTCTGTATTCTTATGGAAGTCAACAATTTTCTCTGCGAGGCTTCGGATATCTGTAAGTGTCACCTTATCTTTTGCCAACAAATTATCCATCTGTTTGGCTACATCCAGTTTATTCATTTTTACCGCATAGTCTATAATTGATCCTGCCTCTCCGCCAATATTTATTTTGTCACCTGATTCGCGAATGGGTAATACTTCGAGGTACACGTTCCGTGTTAGCCGCCGGTTTAAGACAATTTCCCTTTCGCAATAATGATGACGCAATTCAAGGGTAGAAAAATCAAGGAAGGAATAGTCAACCGGCTTTTTGATTTTATACACAAAGGCTTCACAGAGAATTACCCAGGAAATATGGGTTTCAATTAATTCCCGCTTTCCGGTTTCCTCCGGAAAGTCGCCTTCTGAAATGAGTTTATTTATTTGATCTTTCGTCATGGTACTTTTAAATATTGAGATGCTTTCTCAAGCATTTCCTGAATATTCCCGTTCGTTGATAGCAGGATCAAATGAGGTTCTGCCAGCGATTCATTTTCTTCACGGATTAGTTTGTACACCTCAAAATCAGCATCACTGTATGCCCTTTCCTTCTGAACCCTTTCCCGGATGATCTCTTCAGCTGCCTGCACTTCCATGAAGATTATTTTTTCTTTCCGCTTAATTTCATCCGTAAATAATTTTCTCGTTTCTTTTTTATGAAAAGTAGCATCCATAACAAGGTTTTGATTTTGCGCAAGCACATTCCTCATTTCCTCCAACATTTTTTCATAGACAATACCCTTTTCCTTTTCAGAATAATCTACTTCGGTAAAGAGCTCCTTTCTCAATTTATCGCTGTTCAGATATTTCGCCCCGATCATCTTTGCAAGTCTCGAAGCAAAATAACTTTTACCGGAACCGGGCAATCCAAAAACGATGATGATCATAATCGCAAATATTATTTCTTAATTTTCAATAAAAAATTCTGTCTCCATAAACGATATATACTTAAATTGGTACAGATAATTTTTATTCTAATTTACATTATACAAAGGACCTGCATTCTCTTCTTTCTTGAGGAGAAGGCTATAAAACAAACATTTTCCTTTACAGAACATTCAAAGATACTATTGACAAGGAATTATAAAAAATGATCATTGTCAGTCAATAGCCGCTTGCTGATGAAGTGAATTATTTATATTTAAAACATGAACCGGTATTCTCTCAAAATATCGTCATTATCCGTGAATTATTTACAATTGATTTTGAATACTTTTCCGTCTTTTATTAGAAATCCACTTTTCAATTTCAACTGCAAAAAATACCAGTGAAGATGCGATTCCAACAAGTATAAATTCTCCGGCACTCAAGGCCTGCGTTTTAAAAATAGTTTGGAGGAAAGGAGTATAGGTGATGAGCAACTGAAGAATAAACGTTAACAAAACTGCGCCGATAAGAGGCTTGTTAGAAAATATTCCTATCCCGAATAATGATTGGGTTTCTGAACGAATCGCCAATGCATTTCCCATCTGGCTTAGGCATACTACATTAAAAACAATCGTTTGCCAATGAAGATTATTTTTTATAGCCCAGGCCTGAAGAGCCAATGCTATCCCTGCCATCAATATTCCTACCCAAATTATATGAAATCCCCGGCCATTCGCAAAAACGCTTTGACCAGGCGGGCGCGGAGGTCTTAGCATAATATTTTTTTCAGCTTTTTCAAATGACAGTGAAATAGCCGGTAAGCCATCTGTAACTAAATTGATCCATAAAATATGAATGGGCAGCAACGCCACGGGTAACCCGATCACCGGACCTGCCAACAAAAGCAAAAGTTCGCCGGAGTTGGTTGTCATAAGGTATTTGATAAACTTAAGAATATTATCATAGATTCTTCTTCCTTCCTTTATTGCTTTAACAATAGTGGAAAAATCATCGTCCAGCAAAATCATGTC